>NZ_WMHO01000229.1 GCF_010994245.1 Sandarakinorhabdus rubra | reverse complement strand
ACCGCGCTGGGCAACGTGATGCTGGCGCGCGAACTGGCCGGCAGCCCGCTCCTGGCCCGGCTGTTCGGCGCCCGCCGCCGCGCCGCGCGAGACGAGGCCGAGGCCATGCTTGCCGCGGTCGGGCTGGCCGATGCCGGGGATCGTTATCCGGCGCAGATGTCGGGCGGGATGCAGCAGCGGCTCGCCATTGCGCAGGCGCTGATGATGCAGCCGCGCATCCTGCTGCTCGACGAGCCCTTCGGCGCGCTCGATCCCGGCATCCGCGCCGACATGCACCTGCTCATTCGCCGGCTGTGGCGGGAGCGTCAGCTCACCATCATCATGGTCACCCACGATATCCGCGAGGCCTTCGCGCTGGGCACGCGGGTGATCGCGCTCGACAAGCGCCGCCACGATCCGCAAGCGCCGCACCGCTTTGGCGCCACCGCCACCTATGATCTGAAGCTGCGGCCCAAGGCCGATGAATTGCCCGATGCGGCCAGTCTGCCGGCGCTGCCGGCGCCGGGTGAAGACCTGGCAGGGCCGGGCGACAGCGCGATGGGGCCGGCATGACCGCCGCGACCTCTCTCACTGCGCCCGCCCCGCCGACCCTGGCGCGGCTCAGCATCAGCCTGCCCGCGGCGTTGATGCAGCGGCTGGATGCGATGCTGGCGGAGCGGCAACTGGCCTCGCGTTCGCAGCTGCTGGCCGAGCTGATCAGCCATGCGCTGGCTGAGCACGAGGCGCTCACCCACCCCGATGCGCTGTTCGCCGGCACCATCACCCTTGTCTATCGCGCCGATCGCGGCCGCGTGCGCCAGCAGCTGGCCCAGATCGAGGCCGCCTTTCTGAAGGAGGTCATCTCGGCCCAGCATGTCTTCCTGGAAGACGACCAGTCGCTGGAAGTGCTGCTGCTGCAGGGGCCGGCGCTGCGGCTGCGCGCCCTGGCCGATGCGCTGCGCCAGGTGCGCGGCGTGCAGCAGCTTGATCTTGTCACCACCACCGCCCTCCTGCCGCCGCTGCATCAGCAGGGCCACTTCCCACGGGACTATATGCCATGACCGCTCCCATCACGCCGTTGCCCGGCGGCGCGCTAGCCGATCCGAACGCCGCGCGCGCCCATGCCCGCGCCCAGGGCGGCACCGTCGTGGAGGCGATGCCGATCCTGCCGCCGGTGGCTACCGATCTGCCGGCCGGCGTCGCCGCCGAGGACCTGCTGTGGGAAGAAACCGTGGCGCCCGGAGGCTATGCCACTCGCCGCCTGCCGCGCGGCGCCCGGCTGCGCCTCATCGACAAGGCCGGGGACGCGGCAGCAAGCCTGCAGATCTTCAATGCCGGCATGCCGACCGAGCGGCTGAACATGGCGGATACAGTGAAGGTGCAGTGGAACGCCTATCTGGGGCCGGGCAAGCTGCTGTTGTCCGACATGGGCCGGGTGCTGATGAGCATCGTCGAGGATACCGCCGGCACGCATGACTGTTTCAGCGGTGTCTCCAATGCCGCCACCAATGCCGCCCGCTATGGCAATGGCGCCAACAGCGGCCCGCATCCCAACGGGCGGGACCGCTTCCTCCTGGGCGCGGCCAAGCATGGCCTTTCGCGCCGCGACGTGCACCCGGCGATCACCCTGTTCAAGGGCACCCGCATCGAGGCTGATGGTGGCATCACGCCCGTCGTGGGTCCGTTCGCGCCCGGGCGCCACGTGCTGTTGCGCGCCGAGATGGAGGTGATCATCGTCATCGCCAACTGCCCGCACGTGCTCGATCCGCGCCCCGAATATTGCTCCACCCCCTTGCGCCTGACCGCCTGGCGCGGGCCGGTGACACCGGTGGACGACCCCATCCGCACCGCGACACCGGAAGGCCTGCGCGCCTTCCTGAATGTCGAAGATCTTTATCGCCGTTGAGAACCGCCATGACACATGATCCCCATCTGGCCGGCCTGCCCGGCGCCATCCTCCACGACGAGATCGTGCCGGCGCGCGCGCCCTGGCTGCACCATGTGAATGCCGGGCAGACGCTGCGCATCGTTGACCTTGAAGGCAACCAGGCGGTCGATTTCCTGATCTATGCCGCCCACGATGATGCCGAACGCTATTCGGCGCAGGACACGGTGGCCGCGCAGGGCAATCTGTTCCTGCGCACCGGCACCAAGCTGATGTCAAACGAAGGCCGGCCGCTGATGACCATCGCCGCCAGCGCGGTCGAGTATCACGACACCATCGGCGGGGCCTGCTCGGTTGAATCCAACTCGCTGCGCTATGGCCATCACACCAAGTGCCAGCATGCCTGCGTGGAGAATTTCCTCGAAGCCAATCTGAGCGAGGGGCGCGGCAAACGCGACATCGTGGCCAACATCAACTTCTTCATGAACGTGCCGGTGGAGGCCGATGGCGCGCTGGGCATCGTCGACGGCATCTCCGCGCCGGGCCTGACGGTGGACCTGAAGGCCGACATGGACGTGATCGTGGTCGTGTCCAACTGCCCGCAGATCAACAACCCGTGCAACGCCTTCAACCCGACTCCGGTCCGGATGATCGTCAGCGCATGAGCCTCGACACCGTTCTCATCGCCAATCGCGGCGCCATCGCCACACGCATCATCCGCACGCTGAAGGCGATGGGCCTGCGGTCGGTCGCGGTCTATTCCGACGCCGACGAGGCGTCCGCCCATGTCGCCGCCGCCGATGTGGCGGTGCGCCTGCCCGGCGAGCGCCCCGCCGACACCTATCTGGACGGTGCCGCCATCATCAGGGCGGCGCTGGCGACCGGCGCCCAGGCCATCCACCCGGGCTATGGCTTCCTGGCCGAGAATGCCGATTTCGCGGACGCCTGCGCGGCCGCCGGCCTGGTATTCATCGGCCCGACGCCCGACAATATCCGCACCTTCGGCCTGAAGCACAGCGCCCGCGCGCTGGCCGCCGCGCACGGCGTGCCGCTGGCGCCGGGCAGCGACCTGCTGCGTGACCGCGACGCGGCGCTGGCGGCCGCGCGCAGCATCGGCTTTCCGGTGATGCTGAAGGCCACCGCTGGTGGTGGCGGCATCGGCATGCGCGTGTGCGCCGACGAAGCGGCGCTGGCCGACGGCTTTGATGCGGTGGCCCGGCTTGGCCAGAGCAATTTCGGCGATGGCGGCGTGTTTCTCGAGCGCTTCGTGGCCCGCGCCCGCCATGTCGAGGTGCAGATTTTCGGCGATGGCAAGGGCCGCGTCCTGGCACTTGGCGAGCGGGACTGTTCGCTCCAGCGCCGCAACCAGAAGGTGGTGGAAGAGGCCCCGGCGCCCGGCCTGCCAGAGGCGGTGCGCGCCCGCCTGATCGCCGCTGCCGTGCGGCTGGGCGAGGCTGCGCGCTATCTGAACGCCGGCACGGTGGAATTCCTCTATGACGCCGATGCCCAGGATTTCTTCTTCCTCGAGATGAACACCCGGCTCCAGGTCGAACATGGCGTCACCGAGGCGGTGATGGGCATCGATCTGGTTGAATGGATGGTGCGTGCCGCCGCCGGCGATTTCGCCTTCATGGACGCGCCCGCGCCCACGCCATCGGGCCATGCCGTGCAGGTGCGCCTCTATGCCGAGGATCCGGCGCTCGATTACCGGCCCACCACGGGCCTGCTGACGGCGGTCGACTTCCCAGCCGATATCCGCACCGAGACGTGGGTGGCGGCGGGCAGCCAGGTCAGCGCCTTCTATGATCCGATGCTGGCCAAGCTGATTGTCCATGCCCCGACGCGCGACGAGGCCGTGGCCGCCATGGCCCGCGCGCTGGATGCCAGCCGCATCGACGGGATCGAGACCAACCTTCGCTGGCTGCGCAGCGTGGTCAGGATGCCGGCCTTCACCAGCGGGGACGTGTCCACCCGCGCGCTGGCCGATGTGGTATATGCGCCGCGCTGCATCCGCGTGCTGGCCGGCGGCACTGCCACCAGCGTGCAGGACTGGCCGGGCCGCCAGCGCCTGTGGGCGGTGGGCGTGCCGCCGTC
>NZ_WMHO01000228.1 GCF_010994245.1 Sandarakinorhabdus rubra | reverse complement strand
CCGCGCCCGGCCGGCACGCTGGCGCGACTGGCGCTGGCCAATCTGCACCGCCCCGGCGCGCCCACCCGCAATCTCATCGTGGCGCTGGGCCTTGGCCTCACCCTGTTCGCGACCTTGGCCAGCATCGAAGGCAATCTCGATGGCCAGATCAACCGCACCATTCCCGACCGGGCGCCGAATTTCTTCGTGCTCGATATCCCCAACCCCGACCGCGCCGGCTTTGCCGAGGCCGTGGCCACCGCGGCACCGGGCGCTGCCATCACGCTGGTGCCGTCGCTGCGCGGGCCGGTGACCGCGGTGAACGGCGTGCCGTCCGAACGCATCAACGCGCCAGAGGCCTGGATCCTGCGCGGCGATCGAGGCCTATCCTATGCTGCCGAATTCCCGCCGGCCAACACGCTGGTGGCGGGCACATGGTGGCCGCGCGACTATGCCGGCCCGCCGCTGGTCTCCATCGACGAAGCTGCTGCCAACGCGCTGGGGCTGAAGATTGGCGACAACATCACCGTTTCGGTGCTGGGGGTGGAGATCAACGCCCGCATCGCCAGCACGCGGCGCATCGACTGGCAGTCGCTGGGCTTCAACTTCGCGATTCTGTTCGATCCCAACACGCTGAAGGGCGCGCCGCACGGCTGGATGGCCACGATCGAGGCGGCGCCGGCGCGGGAGACGGCGGTGGCGCGCGCCATCACCCGCGATTTTCCCACCGCCAGCGTGATCCGCGTGAAGGACGTGATCGGCCAGGTGCAGACACTGCTGGGCCAGCTCTCGGCCGCCATCCGCGCGGCGGCCAGCGTCACCATCGCCGCCGGCATTGCCGTGCTGGTCGGCGCGATTGCGGCCGGTGCGCGAGCGCGCACCTATGATGCGGTGCTGCTGAAGCTGCTGGGCGCCACCCGCCGCCAGGTGGCGCTGGCGACATTGGCCGAATATGGGCTGATCGCCGCCGTGGTGGCGGTGCTGGCGCTGCTCTTGGGCAGCATCGCCGGCTGGTTCGTCATCACCCAGGTGTTCAGCCTCGACTGGACGCCGGACTGGCCGCGCGTGCTCGTCACCGTGGGGGTGGGCGCGGTGCTCACCGTGCTGCTGGGTCTGGCGGGCAACTGGCGGGCGCTGTCGGCGCGGCCGGCGGCGGTGCTGCGACAACTCTGAAGGCGCTCTGCCTGCGCGTGGTCATTGAAAAACCAGCCGGGATGCCCGATATTGCCGGTGTCGCCGGACAATTTTCCGGCCACAGGAGGATTTGAATCGATGGCCAACAACATGGACCCCCGGCTTGCAGCCTTCCGGGCCCAGGCCGCTGGGCAGGCGGATGCCGGCTTCGATGCCGGCCTGCGCAAATATATGCTCGGCATCTACAATTACATGGCGTCAGGCGTGCTGCTCACCGGTATCGTCGCGCTGCTTGTCTATTCGACGCCGGCGTTGTTCGCGGTGTTCTTCAACGAGATCGGCCGTCCCACCCTGATGGGCTGGGCCGCCATGCTGTCGCCGCTGGCGATCATCCTGGCGATGAACTTCGGCCTGCAGCGGATGCAGGAATCGACGCTTAAGGCGCTGTTCTGGGGCTTCGCCGCGCTGATGGGCGTGTCGATGAGCACCATCTTCGCCCGCTACACCGGCGCCTCAATCGCGCAGACCTTCTTCGTGACGGCCGCCAGCTTCGGCGCGCTCAGCCTCTATGGTTACACCACCAAGAAGGATCTGTCGGCCTGGGGCCGCTTCCTGTTCATGGGCGTGATCGGCATCCTGATCGCCATGATCGCCAACATCTTCATCCAGTCCAGCGCCCTGCAGCTGGCGGTGAACATCGTTGGCGTGCTGGTGTTCGCCGGCCTCACCGCCTACGACACGCAGCGCCTGCGCGAGATGTACTACCAGGTGGCCGGCTCCAGCTTTGCTGGCAAGGCCGCGGTGATGGGCGCGCTGACCCTGTACCTGAACTTCATCAACCTGTTCCAGTTCCTGCTCAGCTTCATGGGCAACCGGGACTAAGTCCGGGGTCGAACAGCGAAAAACGCGAAGGCCCGGCAGGGAAACCTGCCGGGCCTTCTGCTTGTCCGAGCCGGGCTCAGCGCGCGGCGGCGGCTTCCACCCACTCCAGCCGGTCCTGGCCGAAGTGCATCTCGCCGGCCACGAAGCAGGTCGGCGCGCCGAACACGCCGCGTGCCACTGCGGCCTCGGTGTTGGCGATCAGCTTCGCCTTGGCGTCAGGGTCCTGCGCCAGTGCCAGCAGTGCATCGGCGTCATGGCCGCCCTCACCCAGCGTGGCGTGCAGCGTCGCTGGATCGGCCATGTTGCGGCCATGGCGCCACATGGCGGCAAACAGTGTGTCGGCCACCGGTGCAAAGCGGGCATCGCCGTCCAGGCCAGCGAGGATGCGCATCATCGCCAGCGTGTTGACCGGGAAATAGGGGTTCATCACCAGCTCGATACCGTCGCGCGCGGCCCAGCGCTGCATGTCCTCGTTCATCCAGCGGCCCTTGGCGGCCACGCTGCCAGGCGGGTTGCCGCCGGTGGCCTTGAACACTCCGCCCAGCAGGATCGGCACCGGTTTCAGCGAGGCGCCGGTGCGGGCCGCGATGCCCTTCAGCCGGTGCCAGGCCAGATAGGCGGTGGGGGAGCCGACGTCGAACAGGAATTCGATGGTCTGCGGCATGCGTGCGTCTCCTACCAGCGTTCGATCCAGGGCCTCAGGTCAAGCTCGTGCGTCCAGGCGCTGCGCGGCTGCTGGTGCAGCCGCACATATTCCGCCGCGATCGCCTCTGGATCAAGGATGCCGTCCTCGTCCTTCAGGGCATAGCGGTCGGGGAAGTTCGTCCGGATGAAATCGGTGTCGATGGCGCCATCGATGATGGCGTGGGCGACGTGGATGCCCTTGGGCCCCAGTTCGCGCGCCATCGCCTGCGCCAGGCTCCTCAGCGCAAACTTGCCGCCGGAAAAACCGGCAAAGCCGGCCGAGCCGCGCAGCGAGGCAGTGGCGCCGGTGAAGATGATGGTGCCGCGCCCGCGCGGCGCCATGCGCCGCGCCGCCTCCCGCGCCGTGATGAAGCCGGCGAGCGCGCACATCTCCCAGATCTTGGTGTAGCGGCGCACCGTTTCGTCGAGGATGCCCATCGGCGAATTGGCGCCGATGTTGAACACCAGCACCTCCACCGGCCCCACCTCCTGCTCCACCCGGTCGAACAGGGCGATCATCGCCGCCTCGTCTCGGGCATCGGCGCCGATGGGGAGACACTGGTGCCCGGCCGCGGTTATGCGTGCCGCGAGCGGCGCCAGCTGGTCGCCATTGCGGCGCACCGGGACGGCCGTGAGGCCACTGGCAGCAAAGGCTGCCGCCACCGCGCCGCCGGTGGCGTCGCCGGCGCCGATCACGATGGCCGCGCCACTCACGCGTTATCGCCCAGGATCATGCAGGTCGTGACCCCGGTGGCCAGCAGCTTGCCGTTGGCGTCATGCAGGCTGCCGCGCGCCGTCGCCAGCCGCCGGCCCCGGCTCAGCACCTCGCCGCGCGCCGTCACTGGGCCGGTTTCGGGCGTGATCGCCCGCACATAGGTGATGTTCAGGTCCACCGTGCCATAGCCAACCCCGGCGGGCAGGGTGGTGTGAACCGCGCAGCCCATGGCGCTGTCGAGCAGGGTCGCCGCAAACCCGCCGTGCACGATGCCGAGCGGGTTCAGGTGGGCAGCCTGGGGCTCGGCCACGAACTCCATCCAGCCGTCGCCGGCGGCGCCGCCCTGAAAGTTCATCAACTGGCTCATGCCGCGCCGTGTCGTGTCGGCTGCGACCAGCGCCTGCATCAGCTCCAGGCCGGTGGGTCGGGCAATTTTATCTGCAATTGCGTTCATTCTGCCATCTCCAGGCGTTCGTGGGCTTCATCGAGCAGGAAGCGCAGTGCGGCCAGGCGCCCGGCGCCGAGGCGCTGCGCCATCGCCTCCTGCGCCCCGAGCCAGGCGCCCTGCGCG
>NZ_WMHO01000227.1 GCF_010994245.1 Sandarakinorhabdus rubra | reverse complement strand
GCAATTGCTCGACCGGGTGGCGCGCGGGCGTCGGGCGGTGGTCGCCCAACTCATCTATCGCGACCGCGCCTGGCAGGGCGCTGCCAAGGGCCGCGAGTTCAGCCGCGCCACGATGCGCACCCACTGGCAGCAGGGGGAGGCCGATGTTGCCGCCATGCTGGCGCGCGGCGGCTGGCGCGGCCTGCCCGACGGGCCGGGGGTGTGGAGCTTTGATGCAACCGCCGGGCCGGCGACGGCGAACCAGCCAGCACATTCCGGTTCTTGAGCCTGCGACATTCTGTTACGCTCGTATGGTCCGGAAAATGTGCGGGGGCGCAGCCGGACACGCGGCCCGCGGCCGCGCAAAACGGGGGGGAGCAGCGATGCCGGCGTCTGACCATGTCGATCTGAATGGCTTCATCGAGGGGGTGAAGCGCCGCAATCCCGGCCAGAGCGAGTTCGTGCAGGCCGTCACCGAAGTGGCCGAGGACATCTTCGACTTCATCGGCGACAAGGTGCAATATCACGAGGCGCAAATCTTGCGGCGCATCGCCGAGCCCGACCGGGTGGTGAGTTTCCGGGTCTGCTGGCAGGACGACAACGGCAATATCCGTGTTCAGCGCGGCTGGCGGGTGCAGAACAACAACTCGATCGGCCCCTACAAGGGCGGCATCCGCTTCCACCCGTCGGTGACGGAAAGCGTGCTGAAGTTCCTGGCCTTCGAACAGACCTTCAAGAACGCGCTGACCGGCCTGCCGATGGGCGGCGGCAAGGGTGGCGCCAATTTCAATCCCAAGGGCAAGAGCGTCAATGAAATCATGCGTTTCTGCCAAAGCTTCATGACCGAGCTGTATCGACACATCGGCGCCGATATCGACGTGCCGGCCGGTGACATCGGGGTCGGCGGGCGCGAGATCGGCTTCATGTTCGGCCAGTACAAGCGGATCACCAACAATTTCACCGGCGTCCTCACCGGCAAGGGGCTGGAATGGGGCGGCAGCCTCATTCGCACCGAGGCGACCGGCTATGGCGCCGTCTATTTCCTGCAGAACATGCTGAAATCACGCGGGCAGGACGTGGCCGGCAAGGTCGCGGTGATCTCCGGCTCCGGCAATGTCGCCACCCATGCGGCGGAGAAGATCGTGGCCCTGGGCGGCAAGGTGGTGACGCTGTCGGATTCGGAAGGCTTCGTCCACGATCCCGATGGCATCACGCAGGACAAGATCGACTGGGTGAAGACCCACAAGACCCACCGGCGCGGCCGCATTTCCGATTATGCCACCGAGTTCAAGAGCGCCACCTTCCACGGCGGTGGTGCCCGGCCCTGGGGCGTGCCCTGCGACGTGGCGCTGCCCTGCGCCACCCAGAACGAGCTCAATGGCGAGGAGGCGCGCACCCTCCTGAAGAACGGCTGCACTGCGGTGGCGGAAGGCGCCAACATGCCCACTGATCTTGATGGCGTGCATGTCTTCAAGGCGGCGCGCATCCTCTATGCGCCGGGCAAGGCCTCGAACGCCGGCGGCGTTGCTGTCTCCGGCCTCGAGATGAGCCAGAATTCCGCCCGCATGAGTTGGAAGGAAGAGGAACTGCAGACCATGCTGAAGGACATCATGTCGGGCATCCATGATCGCTGCCTGGAATATGGGCGAAGCGCCGATGGCCATGTCGATTATGTGAAGGGCGCCAACATCGCCGGCTTCAAGAAGGTGGCCGATGCCATGCTGGCGTTTGGAGTCGTCTGATGGCCGGGATCATTGACCGCCGTATCTGCGCCGAAATCGACGGACCGTTCGTGCTGTTCCTGATCGGCATCCGCATCAACCGGGTGTGGAAGCTGAACAGCTGGCTGCCCACCTTCAGTGCGATGGGCCCGATGATCGCCGAACTGTCGCGCAAGCCGGAACTCGGCCTGCTGCACAACCGCACCCACTTCGGCTTTCCGGCCACGATGCTGGTGCAATATTGGCGCAGCCTCGATCATCTGCAGGCCTTTGCCACGTCGCGCGACCAGCTCCACCTGCCGGCCTGGCAGCGCTTCAACAAGGCGGTGGGCTCCAACGGCGACGTCGGCATCTGGCACGAGACCTATCAGATCGAGCCTGGCCAATATGAAAGCGTTTACAACAACATGCCGGCCTGGGGGCTGGGCCGGGCCGGAACCATCATGGATGCCACCGGCCCGCGCGCCCGCGCCGACGGGCGGCGGCAGGCGCAGGTGTCGGGAGACTGAGCGATGACCAAGGCCTCAGACCTCCTGGTGCAGTGCCTGGAAGCCGAAGGGGTCGAATATGTCTTCGGCGTGCCGGGCGAGGAGAATCTGGACTTTCTCGACAGCCTTGAACGCTCGAAAATCCGCCTGATCCTCACCCGCCACGAACAGGGCGCCGGCTTCATGGCCGCCACCTATGGCCGCCACACCGGCAAGGCCGGCGTGTGCCTGGCAACGCTGGGCCCCGGCGCCACCAACCTAGTGACGGCGGCCGCCTATGCCTTCCTGGGCGGCATGCCGATGCTGATGATCACCGGGCAGAAGCCGATCAAGAGATCCAAGCAGGGCCGCTTCCAGATCCTCGACGTGGTCGACATGATGCGCCCGATCACCAAATACACACACCAGCTGGCATCGGCCGACAATATCCCGGCCCGGGTGCGCGAGGCGTTCCGGTTGGCGCAGGAGGAAAAGCCCGGCGCCACCCACCTCGAACTGCCGGAAGACATCGCCCATGATCCGACCGACGCGGTGCCGTTCCAGCCCAGCTATGCGCGCCGGCCGCTCGCCGACGGCAAGGCGATCCTGGCCGCCGTGCGCGCCATCGAAAGCGCGAAATCCCCCATCCTGGTGATCGGCGCCGGCGCCAACCGCACGATGACGTCGAAGATGCTGCTGGAGCTGGTGGAGAAGACCGGCATTCCCTTCCTGACGACGCAACTGGGCAAGGGCGTGATCGACGAGCGCCACCCGAAGTTCCTCGGCTGCGCGGCGCTGTCGGCCGGCGATTTCGTGCATGCCGCGATCCGCCGCGCCGACGTGATCGTCAACATCGGCCACGACGTGATCGAGAAGCCGCCCTTCTTCATGAGCCAGAACGGCACCACGGTCGTCCACATGAGCTTCCGTTCGGCCGAGGTGGACCCGGTCTATTTCCCGCAGGTCGAGGTGATCGGCGACATCGCCAACGCGGTCTGGCAGCTCAAGGAGGCGATCCAGGTGCAGCCGCACTGGGATTTTTCCGCCATGCTGGCCGCCCGCGCTGCCGAAGTGGCGCACCGCGATGCAGCGATCACCGACACGCGCTTTCCGATCTATCCGCAATATCTGGTCAGCGAGATCAGGAAGGCGATGCCGGAAGACGGGATCATCGCGCTCGACAATGGCGTCTACAAGATCTGGTTCGCCCGCAACTACACCGCCTACCGGCCCAACACCGTGCTGCTCGACAATGCGCTGGCCACGATGGGGGCGGGGCTGCCCAGTGCCATGGCCTCGAACATGGTCTACCCCGATCGAAAGGTGATGGCGATCTGCGGCGATGGCGGCTTCATGATGAACAGCCAGGAGATGGAGACGGCGGTGCGGCTCGGCCTCAACCTCACCGTGCTGATCCTCAACGACGGAAGCTACGGCATGATCCGCTGGAAACAGGCCAACATGGGGTTCAAGGACTGGGGGCTGGAGTATGGCAATCCGGATTTTGTCGCCTATGCGCAGGCCTATGGCGCGCACGGCCATCGCGTCACCAGCGCCGCGATGCTGCCAGGCCTGCTCCGCCAGTGCCTCGAAACGCCAGGCGTCCATCTGATCGACTGCCCGGTCGACTATGCCGACAATGATCGCATCCTGAACAAGGAGATCAAGGAACTGAGCGCCGCGCTGTGAGACCGCCGCCATTGACCGCGCCGGGGTTGCGCGGCAGGCCGGAGCGATGACACCGCCGCCCCATCCGCCGGAACCCGCGCGCCCGCTCGGCCGCGTCTGGCTGGTGGCCAACCGCG
>NZ_WMHO01000226.1 GCF_010994245.1 Sandarakinorhabdus rubra | reverse complement strand
TTCAGCCGCCGCGCTTGCCGCCCGCCAGCCGTCCCACGCGGTGCGGCAGGCCGTCACGGTTGCGGCCAGCCCGCCATAATGATCGAGCAGCGCGCGATGCCCCTTGGGGCTCAGCAGGCCGCGCTCGTCGTGCTGGCCGTGGATCTCCACCAGCGCGGCGCCCAACTCGCGCAGCAGCGTTGCCGACACCGGCGCGTCGTTGACAAAGGCCCGGCTGCCGCCATCGGCCTTCAACTGCCGGCGCAGGATGATCGGGCCGTCGGCGGCGAGGCCGTTGGCATCGAGTAGAGCACGCGCCGGATGATCGGCGGCGACGCTGAATTCGGCCACCACTCGCGCCTGATCTGCCCCGGCACGGACCAGGCCGGTATCGGCGCGCATGCCCAGCACCAGGCCAAGCGCATCCAGCAGGATGGACTTGCCGGCGCCGGTCTCGCCGGTCAGGACAACAAGTCCCGGGTCCAGCTCGAGTGACAGCGCCTCGATCAGCACGACATTGTGGATGGCAAGCGAGACGAGCACGGCTCACCTGTTAGCCGATTGCCGGGCGCCTGCGCGAGAGGCCATTTGCGCGCCCTTCACCACCTCACCGCGATGGGCGGGCAGCATTTGAAAGCTTGCACTTGGGCCAGAATCCAATATAGCCGCGTGCTTCGTCCTTTTCCCGGGGCTCGGGCCCGGCCATCAGCTGTGGCCGCTGCACGCCCGAACCGCGGGATTGGCGTCAAACGCTGCCACAGATTTCATGGATACAGGTGCCTCATGGCCGTTCCCAAGCGCAAGACCTCGCCTTCCCGCCGCAACATGCGTCGCAGCCACCATGCGCTCGTCGCCACCCAGTTCCAGGAATGCCCGAACTGCGGTGAACTGAAGCTGCCGCACAATCTGTGCGGGGCCTGCGGCTTCTACAACGGCCGCGAAATCGTTTCCGTCGAAGCCTGACGCGCCTGGCAGGCCCCAGAGCCGCCACCGCCCATCCCTGGCCGCCATGACCGTTCAGCCCCGCGAAGGCACCACGCCGGCAATCCCTTCCCCGGCAGGCCCGGTGGTGGCGCTCGACGTGATGAGCGGGGACGCCGGCGCGGCCGAGGCGATTGCCGCTGCCGACATTGCGGCCGAGCGCTATCCGCGCCTCAACTTCCTGCTGTTCGGTCGGGAATCGGACATTGCCGCCGAAGTGCAGCGCTGGCCGCGCCTCGCCGCGCGCGCCCGCATCATCCACAGCGATGATGTGGTGCTGATGACCGAAAAGCCCACGCAGGCGCTGCGCCGCGCCCGCTCGACCTCGATGGGCATGGCGATCGACGCGGTGAAGCGGGGCGAGGCCCATGCCGCCGTGTCGGCCGGCAACACCGGCGCGCTGATGGCGATGTCCCTGATGTCGCTGCGCACCATGAAGGGCATCGACCGGCCGGCGCTGGCGGCGCTGCTGCCCACGCTGAAATCCGAATCGGTGATGCTCGATCTGGGCGCCAACACCGAATGCGATGCCACCAACCTGGTGCAGTTCGCGGTGATGGGCGCCGCCTTCGCGCGCACCGTGCTGGGCCTCGAAAGCCCGCGTGTCGGCCTGCTCAACATCGGCGAGGAAGAGCTGAAGGGCACCGGCGAGATTCGCGCCGCCGCCGCCATCCTGAAGGGCGCCCACCTGCCGATGCAGTTCCTCGGCTTCGTCGAGGGTGACAAGATCGGCACGGGTGACATTGATGTGGTGGTGACCGACGGCTTTTCCGGCAACATCGCGCTGAAGACCGCAGAGGGCACCAGCCGGCTGGTCACAGGCCTCCTGGGCAATGCCTTCCGCTCCTCCATTTGGGGGCGGCTCGGCTATTTCATCGCGCGCGGCGCCCTGCAGTCGCTGCGTGCCCATCTTGATCCCAATGCCCACAATGGCGCCGTGTTCCTGGGCCTCAACGGCATCGTGGTGAAAAGCCACGGCAGCGCCAACGCCCGCGGCCTCGCCAATGCCATCGGGGTGGCGCACGACCTTGTGCGCGACGATGTGGGCCGCCGCATCAGCGCGGACCTGAACGGCATCGACATGAGCCTGGGCGCCGACAGCCAGGCCGATGCGGGCGCGGTGCTGTGAAGCGCCGTTCGGTCATTATCGGCACCGGCAGCCATCTGCCGCAAACCATCCTGTCGAACGATGACCTTGCCGCCCGGCTCGACACGTCGGACGCCTGGATTGTCGAGCGCACCGGCATCCGCCGCCGCCACATCGCCGCCCCCGGCGAGTTCACCTCCGACCTGGCGACCGCAGCGGCGCGCCAGGCCCTGGAGGCCGCCGGCCTGACGCCAGACGACATCGATCTCATCGTGGTGGCCACCGCCACCCCTGACCAGACGTTCCCGGCCTGCGCCACCGTTGTCCAGCACAAGCTGGGGATGACGCACGGCGTCGCCTTTGACGTGGCGGCGGTGTGTTCGGGCTTTCTCTATGCGCTCACGGTCGCCGATGCGCTGCTCACCGGCGGCGCCCATGCCCGCGCGCTCGTGATTGGCGCCGAAACCTTCAGCCACATCCTCGATTGGGAAGATCGCACCACCGCCGTGCTGTTCGGCGATGGCGCCGGCGCAATCGTGCTGGAAGCGCAGATGCAGCCTGGCGACACTGCCAGCGATCGCGGCGTGATCGCCTGCCGGCTGCACAGCGACGGGCGCTACAATGACTTGCTCTATGTCGATGGCGGGCCGGGCTCCACCGGCACCACCGGCAAACTCCGGATGAAGGGCAGGGAGGTCTTTCGCCATGCCGTGACCAATCTTTCCAGTGTGATGGGAGAGGTTCTTGAGGCTGCGTCTCTGCAATCGGCCGATGTGGACTGGGTGGTGCCCCACCAGGCCAACCTGCGCATTCTGGAAGCCACCGCGAAAAAGCTGGGGCTCGATCCGGCGCAGGTGGTGGTGACGGTGGACCGCCATGCCAATACGTCCGCAGCGTCGGTTCCGCTGGCACTCGACGTCGCGGTGCGTGATGGCCGCATCCAGCCCGGCCAGCTGCTGCTGCTGGAAGCGATGGGCGGCGGTTTCACCTGGGGTGCAGCGGCCGTCCGCTGGTAGGCCGCGCGCGCCGCGCGGCGGGCGCTAGCTGCCTGCGCAGAATCTGCTGTGGCGAATCGCCACAACCGGCGTAACATCGCCACTTAAGTCGTTCTGTTGCGGCAGGCTTTGCAGCACCTCGGGGGGAACCGGGAGCCAAGCTTTCCGCCGGATGTCACATTGGCATCCGCCAGCGAGGCTGGACGGGCAGAAGGGGTCAGCAGGAGGGGATCGCCAATGACGCAAGGGGGCACAGTGACAGCCGGCAGCGTGACCAGGGCCGACTTGGCCGATGCGGTGCATCGCGAGATCGGGTTGTCGCGCACCGAGTCGGCGCAGCTGGTCGAACAGGTGCTGGACCGCATCAGCGAGGCGCTGGTGGCCGGCAGCAACGTCAAGATCTCCGGCTTTGGCAGCTTCGTGCTGCGCGACAAGGGCCTGCGCGTCGGTCGCAATCCCAAGACCGGGGTGGAAGTGCCGATCGAACCGCGCACGGTGCTGACCTTCCGGCCGAGCCAGCTGCTGCGCGAAGCGATCAACCGCCCGCGCCTGCGCCGCTGAGCCGGGCAATCCTTCAGGAGCTGAGCCCACGTGACGGACAAATCGGATTCCGCGTTCCGCACCATATCGGAGGCCGCCGACGAGATCGGCGTGCCGGCCCATGTGCTGCGCTTCTGGGAGACCCGTTTTCCGCAGCTGCAACCGCTCAAGCGCGCCGGTGGCCGGCGCTATTATCGCCCGGCCGACATGGCGCTGCTGCGCCAGATCCGCAGCCTTCTCCATGATGCCGGCATGACCATCCGCGGCGCCCAGCTGGCCCTGTCCGGCAAAGCGGCGCCGGCCGATCCAGCAGCGCCGCCGCCGCGTGCCGCTGCAAGTGCCGGGGCCAGCGCGCCGCTGGCCTCGATCGACCGCCGCGCCCTCGTCGCCATCCGCGATCGGCTGGCCGCAGCGCTGGCCGCCTGAGGGCTGGCATTGC
>NZ_WMHO01000225.1 GCF_010994245.1 Sandarakinorhabdus rubra | reverse complement strand
CACATCGTGCCACAGTAACCACATGAGGCTGCCCGGCGGCAGGAGCGCCGGCACCAGCGGCGCCAAGGCGGGCGAAGCTGCCGGCGGCGGCACTGTCGCTGTGACCGCCGCTACGACCGGGGGGGCGCTGCTCAAGCCGCCAGCTCCAGGAACAGCTGCTCCAGCGTGGTGCCTTCGGCGCGCCCGGCCGCCAGTTCGGCCATTGAGCCTTCCACCAGCAGGCGCCCCGACCGGATGATGCCGATGCGCTGGGCCATGCGTTCGGCGACTTCGAGGATATGCGTCGTCAGGATCACGGTGCCGCCGGCGGCAACGCGCTCCTGCAGCATGTCCTTCACCAGCCGGGCCGCAGCGGCATCAAGCCCGGTCAGCGGTTCATCGAGGATCAGCAGGCGCGGTTCGTGGATGAGGGCGCCGGCCAGCGCCACCTTCTGCTTCATGCCGCGCGAAAAGCCCTCGCAGCGCACGTCGCGGCGATCCCACAGGCCAAGCCGGCCGAGCAGCGTCTCGGCGCGCTCCGCCGCCAGATCGGCCGGCAGCCGCCACAGGCCGGCGATGAAGGCCAGATATTCCGATGGTGTCAGCTTGTCATAGAGCAGCGGTTCGTCGGGCAGCCAGGCCAGCATCTGCTTGGCGGCAATCGGCTCGGCCAGCACGTCCACGCCGAACAGCGTGATGGCGCCGGCATCGGGCCGAGCCAGGCCGGCGACCATGCGCAGCGTGGTGGTCTTGCCGGCGCCGTTGGGGCCAAGCAGGGCATAGATCTGCCCCGATGGCACCTCGAGATCGAGGCGGTCGACCGCCACATGACCGCCATAGGCCTTCACGAGGCCGCGAATCTGGAGGGCAGGCAAGGTGGCGTGCATCCCTTGGCATTTAGCAAATGCGCCGGGCCGTGGCGATGAACAGGGATTAACGGCTGCCAGAATTCCGCACGGATTTTGGGGCTTGAGCCACGGGCGGTTCGCGCGGACACTCAAGAAAACAGCAGGGGACGGATGATGACGACGGCGCGGGCTTCCTGGACATTGGCACTGCTGCTGGCCGGTGCTTCCCTGTCGAGCAGCGGGGCGGCGGCGAAGATGATCCACGTTGCCGCCGGCGAGAATGCCCACGAGCGGTTGCAGACCGCCCTGATCGAGGCGCAGCCGGGCGACACCATCCACATCGCCGCCGGTCGCTATGCGTTGGCCGACGGCCTGTCGCTCGATGTCCCTGGCGTCACCATCAGGGGGGATGGCCCGGGCGCCACCATCCTCGATTTCACCGCCCAGAAGGGCGAAGGCGAAGGCCTGCTGATCACCTCCGACCAGGTGGTGGTGCGCGACA
The DNA here is from genome assembly GCF_010994245.1 of Sandarakinorhabdus rubra. GTDB lineage: Bacteria > Pseudomonadota > Alphaproteobacteria > Sphingomonadales > Sphingomonadaceae > Sandarakinorhabdus > Sandarakinorhabdus rubra. The sequence continues at coordinate 2,724 of NZ_WMHO01000225.1, read as the reverse complement.
TCGGCATCGAGAACCCGGCCGGCAACGGCATCAAGTCGAAGGGCAGCGACGGCATCGCGCTGGTCAACATCAGGGTGGAATGGACCGGTGGGCCGAAATCGACCAACGGCGCCTATGGCCTCTATCCAGTCTCCTCGAAGAACGTGCTGATCGATCGCAGTGTGGTGAAGGGAGCATCCGATGCCGGCATCTATGTTGGCCAGTCGCAGAACATCATCGTGCGGAACAGCCGCGCCGAAATGAACGTGGCCGGCATCGAGATCGAGAACAGCCATGATGCCGCCGTGGTGGGCAATGTCGCCACCAACAATGCCGGCGGCATCCTCGTGTTCGATCTGCCCGATCTGCCGCAGCAGGGCGGTCGCAACGTCAGGGTTTCCGGCAACCAGGTGGTGGGCAACAACCATGTGAACTTTGCCGCGCCCGGCAATATCGTGGCCGGCGTCCCTTCCGGCACCGGCATCATGGTGATGGCCAACCGCAATGTCAGCGTGTGGGGCAACCAGGTCATCGGCAACAAGGGCAATGCCGTGATGGTCGTGGCCTACACCCAGCAGTTTGCCGACAAGGCCTACAACCCGCTGCCTCAGGAGGTGGAGGTGTGGGGCAATGATTTTCGCGGCAATGGCAGCGATCCTGCCTTCAAGGGCGGCAAGGAGATTGCCGCCGCCGTGGGCGGCACGCTGCCGCCCGTGATGTGGGATGGCATCACCCGCTACACCGTGCCTGGCACGGCCGAACAGCGCACGGCCAGTGGTGGCGTGCGCAGCGACGTGGCCGGCATCAACCTGAACCTTGGAGCGCACGGCACACCGGCCACCGCCGCCCAGCCCAGCCCGCTGCCGGCCAGCCGCTTTGCCAGCCTGGCGCCGGGCGCCGACATCGGCATCAAGCTGCCCGCCGAGCTGGAGGCGCGCGCACGGTGAAGCAGGCGCTCGCGGCCCAGCTTGCCCTGTTCCTGCTGCTGGGCGCCGCGCCGGAGCCGGCGGTGCGGGGTGATCTTCTGCTGTCAACCGATGCGGCGCGGCTGGCCGATTATGGCCTGTTCGATGCCGCCGGGACCCCGGCACCGGGGGTCGAGCGCTACACGCTGAACACGCCGCTTTTCTCGGATGGTGCCGAAAAGGACCGCTATGTCTGGATGCCGCCGGGCACCAGCGCCCGCTATCGGGCCAGCGGCGCGCTGGCCTTTCCGGTGGGAACGGTGATCGTCAAGCGCTTCGCCTTCCCAGCGGATCTCAGGCAGTCGGCGCGGGATCTGCGACCCGTGGAGACCCGCCTGCTGATCCACCGCGCCAACGGCTGGGCGGCGCTGTCCTATGTCGAGGAAGATGGCGCGGCCGTGCTGAAGCGCGCCGGCAAGCGCATCGCCGTCACGGTCATCGGCCAGGATGGGAAGCCGCTGGCCATCGATTATGCCGTGCCCAACCAGAACCAGTGCAAGCAATGCCACCAGGCCGGCGAAGCGATCACCCCGATCGGCCCGACGGCCGGCAACCTCAACGGCGGGCTGGACGGTGCCGGCCCGAACCAGCTGATGCAATGGGCAGCCCGTGGCCGGCTGGCCGGGCTGCCGGCGACCGGCGTGCCGCGGCTGGCGCGATGGGATGACCGGTCGGAACCGCTCGAGCGCCGGGCACGGGCCTATCTGGCGGTCAACTGTGGCCACTGCCATGATCGCGCCGGCTTTGCCTCCAACTCCGGCCTCTATCTGAACCCGGAGGAAACAACGCCTGCGCACCTGGGGATCTTCAAGCGCCCGGTGGCGGCCGGGCGGGGATCGGGTGGACGCAACTTCTCGATCGTTCCCGGCGATCCTGACGGTTCGATCCTGCTGCACCGCATGGAAAGCCGCGAGCCGGGCATCATGATGCCGCAGTTCGGACGGTCGCTGGTGCACGAAGAGGGCGTGGCGCTGATCCGCCAATGGATCGCCAGCCTGCCGGCCAGCGGTGCCGGCGCGGGGCGCTAGGCGGCCAGCCGGGCGAGGCCGGGTAACAACAGGATGACACTGATGCCGCACAGCATCAACACCAGAGTCACCCCGGCACCGGCACCCACCGCGGCACCCACGGCCAGCACCGCCGTCACCTGGAACAGGCTGTTGAGAATATTGTTGGCCGCGATGGTGCGGGCGCGGCCGCCCGGATCGCCGGCCGTTTGCAGCACGGCATAGAGCGGCACCGAGAACACCCCACCGGCCGCTGCCAGTGCAAACAGATCGGCCGTCACCCGCCAGCCGGCCGGGCTGGCAAGCAACTGCGCTAGGTCGCGCGGCGCGCTGCCGGCGGCCGGGATTGCAAAGAACAGGTCCACCCCGGCCAGCGCCATCGCCAGCCCGGCCGCGACGCACAGCCGGGTGGAGAGCCGTCCCCGCAGCAGCCGTGCCACCGCCAGCGAACCCACAGCGATGCCGACCGAGAAGACAGCGAGGAAGAAGGTCGCCACGCCCTCGGTGCCGCCCAGCGCGTTCTTCGCCAGCGGCACGAACTGGCTGGTGTAGACGGCCCCCAGCGCCCAGAACCACGAGATGGCAAGCGTGGCCTGCCACAAGCGCGGTTGAGCCCACACCTGGCGCACGGCGGCGGCCGCGCTGGACCACGGGTTCCACGTCACCGGCAGGACGGCCGACGGCGGCGCCGGCGGGATGGCGCGCGCCGCTGCCCAGCCGATCACGGCGAGCGCGGTCGCCACCGGCCCCACCGCCGCCGTGGCAATCAGCCC
>NZ_WMHO01000224.1 GCF_010994245.1 Sandarakinorhabdus rubra | reverse complement strand
CAGCAGCAACGGGTTGGCGGCGCTGATCTGCCCGCCGCCGGCTGCCGCCAGCGTGATCGCGCCGCCGGTGCCGGCGCCGCCTGGCCCGGAGAAGCCGTTGCCGCCGGCGCCAGTCGCATCGAGCAGCAGCTGGCCGCCAATGGGGAAGCTGCTGCCGGCGCCGATGTCGATGGAGACCGCGCCGCCCACGCCGGTGCCGCCGCTGACCGCGCTGCCGCCGGCACCCACCGCGGTGAGCGAGAGCGTGCCGGTGACATTCAGCGTGCCGCCGGCCACCGCCAGGTCGGCCGTGCCGCCAAGGCCGCTGCCGCCCGGCAGGGTGCCGCTGCCGCCACCCGCGCCATCGGCCAGCAGCAGCAGGTTGCCGGGCACCTGCAATGTGCCGCCAGAGACGAGCAGGCTGACCGCGCCGCCCTGCGCATTGCCATCGAGCGGCGTCGCCGTACCGCCGGCCGCGCCATCGAGGACAAGATTGCCGCCAATGCCGGTGGTACCGCCGCTCACGGTGAGGCTGGCGCTGCCAGCCGTCACGTCCCGCAACGTGCCGCTGCCGCCCGTGATGCCGCCGCCGACCAGCAGCGACAGGCCCTCCGTGAAGCTGGTCGCGCCGGCCGAGGTGACGGTGATGCTGCCGCCCGTCACCGAGGCCGGGGCGCCGAGGGCGGCATTGCCGATGCCGCGGGCATCGAGCAACAACGGCCCGATCGCCGTGCTCTGCACCGCAAGGCTGCCGCCGACCAGTGTATCGAGGGTGATGCTGCCGCCCTGTCCCAGGCCGGCAGCGCCCAGTTCGCTGGCGCCGCTGGTGCCGGTGGCCGACACGATGAGACTGTTGTTGCCCACCGACAGGGTCATGTCCCCGCTGTTTAGGAGGGCAATGCTGCCGCCCTGGCCGGCGCCGCCGGCGCTAGCAACAGTGAGCAGCGTGGCGCCTACGCCATCGGCCTGCAGCTGCACCTGCCCGGTGGCGGTCAGGCTGCTGCCAGCCGCGGTGGTCAGCGTCACGCTGCCGCCGGTACCGGCGCCAGACGGCAAGGCAAAAAGGGCCCCTGAACTGGCGTTCGCGGTGGCGAACAGGGCGCCGCTGGCGAGGCTGCCCGACAGCGTGTCGATGCCCACGTTGCCGCCGGTGGCGGTGCCGCCCCCGCCATCGAAATAGCCCGCATCGGCCGAAAGGGTGACAGATCCGGTCACGTTGGCGTTGCCGCGATGTTGCCAGCGGACGGTGCCGCCGGTGACTGACGTGGCGTTGCCGGCGCTGAACAAGGCAGCATCAGCGGTCAACTCGACCACGCCGCCAACGGTGAGTTGACCGGCATCGCTCGTGGTCACGGTGACCGTGCCGCCAGTGCCGCTGGCGCCATCCTCCCCGCCCGACGGAGAGGCATCGGCAAACAGGCCGAGCGCATCGGTCAGCTGCAGTGTGCCGTTGCCGCCTGTCAGGCTGACGCTTCCCCCAATCGCTGTCCGCCCCGTCGCCTGCGCGCTGGCCAGCAGGCTGCCGGTGCCATCGATCAGGCCGGTGTTGCCGAAATCGATGACGACGTCGCCAGCTGTCGCCGTGCCGGTGACCGGGGCAAAGCCACTGAAAGCGTCGACGCTCAGCGAGGTGTTGCCGATCAGCGTTATGGTGCCATCGGCAATCATGTCGATCTGGCCGCCCAACGCGTTGCCGGCCTGCGTGCCCGATGCGCCGGCCTGGCCATCGGCGAACAGGGCAATGCCGCCGGCCGTGGAGTCGAACCTGAGGGTTGCCCCCGGGTCGGCAACGACAGTGATGCTGCCACCGGTGCCATCGCCGCCCGGCTGGCCGCTGCCGCCATCGCCGCCCGACCCGGACGCGTTGAACAACAGCGGCTGCAGGCCACTGGTCACCGAAAGTGAACCCGCGGTTCCAACCAGGATGCCGCCGCCGGTGGCCGAACCGGCGGTCCCGCCGCCGCTGCTGCCGGCGGTGGCCTGCGCGATCAGGCTGAGCTGGCCATTGATGGTGACGCTGGCCCCGCCGGTGCTGGCGATTTGCACCTGGCCGCCTACCGCGCCGCCGCCATTGATGTTGCCGGTGGCAGCGCCGCTCGTGGCCCTGGCCTGGGCGCTGATGATCACATCATCGTTCAGTGTGACCTGCGTGGTGCCGGTCGTTTCATCGACCAGCAGGCCCGCCGAACCACCGATGAAGCTGTTGCCGCCGCCACCGGCCGGTCCCGCGGCATCAGCCGTGATGACAAGACCCAGCGCGTTCAGCGTCGCGCCGTTCTGCACCCTGACTTCGGCGATGCCGCCGCGCGCCGTGCCACCACCGGTATGAGCGATCGGCGTGCGCTCCGCAAACAGCCCGTCGGCGGCAAGCAGGATCCCACCATTGCCGAGATTGAGACTGGTGCCGGCTTCCAGTTCCAGCAGCGCCGCGTTGCCCTGCGCATTGCCGGACGCATAGCCGGCGGCGCCGAGTTCACCCACGCCCTGAGATCTGATCTCAATCACGCCGTTGACGGTGAGGCTGCCGCCAGTGGCAACCCGCAACTGGGCAAAGCCACCCGTGCCGCTGCCGCCAGCGCCATCGGCTGCCGCTCCGCCGATCCCGGAGGAATCGAGAAACAGCGATTGGGCGCTGATCGCGCTGCCTGCCCCGTCCACGGTGATGAAGGCAATGCTGCCAAGGCCATCCCCGCCGCCCAGCAAAGGACTGAGGGCCGCCTCGCCTGCCCCGACCGCGAAGGCAAGGATATTGCCGCCAGCCGTGATGCGGCCACCCGTTTGCGCCAGCACGCTCGCGCTGCCGGCAAAGCCGTCCTGGCCATTGGTGAGCACGGGGAGGAAGGAGCCATCGACGCGCAGGTCACCCACCACGTCGAGCGCGAAACCGCCGCTGGCCCGGGCCTCGGCCGCACCATTGGCGAAGAGTTCCACATTGGCCGCCGCCGCTGTGTTCCCCAGCGTGGCCAGCACGCGCGACCTGTCGTTCGACCGCACGGTCAGGTTCGAGGTGACCTGACGGTTGTCCACCACAATGTTGGCCGACGCCGCGCCCGCCACGGGGCTGGCGCCGAACTGGTCGATGCCGGTGGCAAGCGGAGTGGCGACAATGTCGTAACCACCCGACAGCACGATGGCGTTGCCGTCAACGTCAGCGGCATTCGCAACATCGAACCCCAGTTGGGAGCCGCCACTGATCAGCAGCGTCATGCCGACGTTGCGCGGCACCGCCATCATGTAGATGCGGCTGTAGACACCCTGCCCCCCAAGGCCGCCCACGCCAGTGATGCTGCCGTTCACCGTGTTGGTGCCACCAGCGACTGATCCGACATTGGCGGTGATGTCAAAAAGACCGCCATTTAGGGTAATGCTGACATCCTCGGCCACGACCAGCGCCGCTGAACCGCCGGAGTTTGCAAGGTTGATGGCACCGTTCATGACGATTCGCGGCGCCACCGCAATCACGTAATTGCCCGCCTGGAGGGACGCGCCGGGGAGGATGGAGACATCGCCCGTGCTGCCGCTGGCGGCCGCGAGGCGAAAATCATTGGCAGCGCCGATGAAGGGGGTGCCGGCGGCGGCGCCAACCGGATCGTTGGTGGTGAGCAGCAGTCCGCCGACATCGAACTGCGCCGTACCGCCGATGAGGAGGCCGCCGGGCGCATAGAACCAGACATTGCCGACGGGATCGCTCGACACCAGGCCACTGAGCGCAATCGCCCTTGTGGGATCTGCGGCGATGATGCGGTTGAGCACCGTGTAGGGGTTGCCGGTCGCGCTCTGGAACAGGGCGCTGTTGCCAGCGGGCAGGAAGTTGATCGGCCCACCCGTGCCGACATCGTTGGGCAGCCAGTTGATCGTGGCCTGCGGGCTGTCGACGGTGATGGTCTCATTGCCGGGGCCGGTGACGCGGTTCACATTGCCCAGCCCGATCGTCGGTGTGCCGAGGAAGGCCTGCGCCATGGCCGGCGCCAGCAGCGGGGGGGGCGCGAGCAGCAGCGCGGCGGCCAGCGCAGCGGGCGAGGCCAGCCGGAGATGAAGCCGGCGCATCAGCGGGTCCTCCACGGCAGGATGCGGGTGGTGAGCGTGAGCAGCAGGCGCACATCGCCGGCCCGGGTCGGCCC
>NZ_WMHO01000223.1 GCF_010994245.1 Sandarakinorhabdus rubra | reverse complement strand
CCACGATGATGGTGGGAAGCTGGCTGCCGGCGGCAAAGCCGCTGGCGAGGCCACCGCCGCCGCAGCAGACGAGCGCGAGGTCGGCGGTTTCGCCGCGCGCCGCCAGGTCAGCGACGGCCTCAAGCCCGGCGGTGCCCTGCCCGGCGATAATCAGCGGATCGGCAAAGGGCGGCACGATCAGCGCGCCCTTCGCCTCGGCGATGCCGGCGGCAATCGTCTCGCGCGCTTCGGTCAGCCGGTCATAGAATACCACTTCGGCGCCATCAGCGCGCGTGCGCGCCACCTTCAGCTTCGGCGCGTCCGACGGCATCACGATTGTCGCCGGCATGCCCAGCAGACGGGCAGCGCGCGCCACCCCTTGCGCATGGTTGCCCGACGAATAGGCCACCACGCCGCCGCCGCGCGCTTCGGGCGGAATCGCCAGCAGCCGGTTCATGGCGCCGCGGAACTTGAAGCTGCCGGTCAACTGCAGATTCTCCGGCTTCAGCCACACGCGCCCGCCGCAGGCCGCATCGAGCGCCGGGCTGTTCAGCAGCGGGGTGCGCACTGGCCAGCGCCCCAGGCGCTCGGCCGCCACCAGCACATCATCGTGGAGCACAACAGGCGACACTGGCGAAGTCATTGAAAAATAGCCTTTTCACTGCTGCCGGAAAACTGCTGACAAGCCCTTGAAAGGCCAGCGCAAATCCGGGTTTTTTCGTGTAACAAAAAACCGCTTTACATGGGGGCATCGAAACCATAGGAAGCGCGTCCGCTGCCCCATGGGACTTCCACCGCAAGGCAGCTTTGGTGTCAATGCCGGCGATCGGCCGGGAGGCTCCTTTCGGAACCTTCCAGTCAAGCGCGCAGCGGCGACATACTTTGCCCACCTGGAGGTCCCTTGAGTTGCTCAAGCACCATAATGCGCTGGGGGTAGCGCTCGCCCTGCGTCCGACGCAGCCGGTTACCCTCGTCCGTCCGCACGCCGCGCGCCGCGCTGCCCGCTTCTTTATCGAGAAGTTTCCGGGCACTTCGATGTACGCGGTAAAGGCGAACCCTTCGCCTGACCTGATCCGCACCCTTTGGGATGCGGGGCTGACGCATTACGACGTCGCCTCGATTGCCGAGGTGCGGCTGGTGCGCGAGGTCGCGCCGCACGCCGTCCTGTGCTTCATGCACCCGATCAAGGCGCCGGAAGCCATTGCCGAGGCCTATCATGTGCACGGCGTGCGCGTGTTCAGCCTGGATTCGCTTCCCGAGCTCGAAAAGATCGTGGACGCCACCCGCACCAACGGCGTGGCGGCCAGCGACCTCACGCTGTGCGTGCGGCTGCGGGTGTCGTCGTCCCATTCCAAGCTCAGCCTGGCCTCCAAGTTCGGGGTGCCGGCCGACGAGGCCGCGCCGGTGCTGATGGCGGCCCGCCAGGTCGCCGACGCACTGGGCATCTGCTTCCATGTCGGCAGCCAGGCGATGAGCGCGCAGGCTTATGCCGACGCCATGGCGCAGGTGCGCGCCGCCATTGTCGCGGCCGGCGTGACGGTCGACATCGTCGATGTCGGCGGTGGCTTCCCGTCGGACTATCCGGGCATGGCCCCGGCGCCGCTGGAAAGCTATTTCGAGGTGATCCACCGCGCCTTCGAAGCGCTGCCGATCAGCTATTCGGCGGAGCTGTGGTGCGAGCCGGGCCGCGCGCTGAGCGCCGAATATGCCTCGGTGCTGGTCCGCGTCGAAGCCCGCAAGGACGATGTGCTCTACATCAACGACGGCGCCTATGGCGCGCTGTTCGATGCCGCACATGTCGGCTGGCGCTTCCCGGTGAGCCTGGTGCGCGAGGACGCGAGCCATGCCCGCGACCTGGCGTTCAGCCTGTGGGGCCCGACCTGCGACGACATGGATTACATGCGCGGGCCCTTCGCGCTGCCGGCCGATATTCAGGCCGGCGACTATGTCGAGATTGGCATGCTGGGCGCCTATGGCCAGGCCATGCGCACCGGGTTCAACGGCTTCACCGCCGGCGAGACGGTGATCGTGAGCGACGAGCCGATGGCCAGCCTCTATGGCGTCACGCAAGAGTCGCCAGACGCGCGTATCAGCCGCGTGCAGCACTGAGCTTGCCGCCCCGGCGCCTCACGGCGCCGGGGCGCCCTTCCCGCTCGGCGCCGGACTCCCCCGGCCGCGGGCGGCGTTCCTTGGAACGCCGGGCCACCCAGACCATTGGGAGCATTTGCATGACCGATACCCTCAACCACGTCGTCACCCAGCTCAGCCCCGCCGAGCGCCAGCGCAAGGCCGAGCTATTGTCGACCCTTGTCGAGCATATCGACATCAAGAGCTTCGACGCGCGCCCGATCATCGACGGCATGGCCAAGATGAGCTTCACCAGCCGTGATCTCGCCCGCGCCACCGCCATCTACAACCAGATGCTGAGCGACCCTGACTGCACCATCTTCCTGGTCATCGCCGGATCGACCAGCGCCGGCGGCTGCATGGATCTCTATGCTGAACTGGTGAAGAACAACATGGTCGATGGCATCGTCGCCACCGGTGCCTCGATCGTGGACATGGATTTCTTCGAAGGCCTTGGCCACAAGCATTATCAGGCCCTGGAAGTGCCGGATGACGACACGCTGCGCTCGCTGCTGATCGACCGCATCTACGACACCTACATCGACGAAGAGGCGCTGCAGCAGACCGATCACACCATCTACGAGATCGCCAACACGCTGGAACCGCGTGGCTATTCCAGCCGCGCCTTCATCCGCGAGATGGGCAAGTATCTCAGCCAGCACGGCAAGAAGGAGAACAGCCTCGTCAAGCTCGCCTATGAGCATGACGTGCCGATCTTCTGCCCGGCGTTCGTGGACAGCAGCGCCGGTTTCGGCCTTGTCAAGCACCAGGTCGATCGCGCCAAGGCCGGCCAGCCCTACATGATGCTGGATGCCATCGCCGATTTCCGCGAACTGACCGACATAAAGATCAAGGCCGGCACCACCGGCCTGTTGATGATCGGCGGCGGTGTGCCCAAGAACTTCATCCAGGACACCGTCGTTTGCGCCGAAATCCTCGGCCACCACGATGTCGAAGTTCACAAATATGCCGTGCAGATCACGGTGGCCGATGTGCGCGATGGTGCGTGCTCGTCCTCCACGCTGCAGGAAGCGGCCTCGTGGGGCAAGGTCAACACCGGGATCGAGCAGATGGTCTTCGCCGAAGCCGGATCGGTCATGCCGCTGTTGGCCAGCGACGCCTATCACCGCGGCCACTGGAAGGCCCGCGCTAAGCGCGCGTGGGGGAAGATCTTCGCCTGATTTGACAAGCGCCTGGAAAGCAAGAACCCTCCCCGTCGTCAAACGGGGAGGGTTTTTCATGTCACACGCGATCCTGCTGCCGATGCTGGTGCTGGCCGGCTGGACGATGCTGATCTGGATCTGGATGTATGCGACGCGGCTGCCCGCCATGAGCCGCGCCGGCATCGATGGTACCAAGCTGGTCGGCTCCACGGGCAAGTCGCTGCGCGATGATCTGGTGGCCGCCGGCGAGGTGAAGGCCAGCTGGGTGGCCGACAATTACAACCACCTGATGGAGCAGCCGACCATCTTCTATGCGACGGCTCTGGCGCTGGCGGTGATGGGCGAAGGCGGCAGTCTGGCGGTCAATCTGGCATGGGGTTATGCCGCCCTGCGCATCACGCACAGCCTGGTGCAGATCCTCTTCAACCGCGTGCTGGTGCGCTTTGCGGTGTTCGCACTGGCATCGCTGTGCCTGATGGGGCTGGTGCTGCTGGCGCTGTCGATCGCCTCAACTCACGCCTGACGGACGAAGCGCGCCACCAGTTCGACATGGGATGACCAGCGGAACTGTGCTACCGGCCACAGGGTGATCAGGCGGTAGCCACCGTCTGCCAGGATCTTCGCATCCCGCCCGAACGTGTTGGGATTGCACGAGACCGCCACGATCACCGGCACTTCGGATGCGGCCAGGGCGCGGGCCTGTGCTTCTGCCCCGGCGCGCGGGGGATCGAACACCGCGGCTTCCAGCCCGGCCAACTCCTTGCCCGCCAATGGTCGGCGGAACAGGTCGCGGTGCTGCACTTCAATGCGGCGGCCGGCGCGGCGGGCGGCCGACCCCAGCGCGGCCAGGGCCGGG
>NZ_WMHO01000222.1 GCF_010994245.1 Sandarakinorhabdus rubra | reverse complement strand
TGGGTGAGCCTGTTCACGCCGCCAGCCCCAGCAGCTGCCGGGTCGCGGCCGTCACGTCGGCCTGTCGCATCAGGCTTTCGCCGACCAGGAAGGTGCGGACGCCAACGCCCGAGCGCGCCACCAGGTCATCAACGGCTGGCAGGCTCACGTCGAAATCCTCGCTGAGGCTGGCATGGCCGGCGCGCAGGATGGCCGTCATGGCTGGCAGATCGGCCTGGGCCATCGCCGCCACGGCAGCCTCCACGCGGCGAAGTTCGGAGACCACGTGCGCGGCGCGGCGGCGTTCCATGCTGCCAGCCGGCAGGGCTTCGAGGCTGGCGGGATCGGCATCCCTGAGGGCTGCCACGCCGAGCATCCGGGCCGCCGCCTCGCATTCCGCCCGGCGGCGGTTGAACTCCCCGTCTGCCAGGGCCCGCTTTATGCCGCTGTCAACGATAAGCACCGTCCATTCGGGCGGTATCGGGTGATGGGAGAAGGACAAGCTGCGGCAATCCAGCAGCATGGCGTGGCCGGGCTGGCCGGCGGCCACCGCCATCTGGTCCATGATCCCGCAGGCCACGCCGGCGTGATCATGTTCCGCCGCCTGCGCGGCCCGCGCCAGCGTGACGGCATCGGTGGCCCGATCGCTGGCCGCCAGCAGTGCGCGCCCTATCGCCACGCACAAGGATGCCGAGGATGAGAGGCCGGCGCCGCGCGGCAGATTGCCGGCAATCAAGAGATCGGCGCCGGCAAGGCCGGGCACCCGAGCCGCCAGCGCCGCCGCCGTTCCGCGCACGTAGGACCGCCAGCCCACATCGGCCAGCCGGGCCGGGGTGTCGATGGGGAAGGCATCGTCTTCGCCTTCATCGGCAGCGAACACCCGCACCTGGCCGTCGTTGCGGCGGGCCCAGGCCACAGCGGTGCCTTCGCGGATCGGCATCGGCAGCACACAGCCATCATTGTAATCGAGGTGCTCGCCGATCAGGTTGACGCGGCCGGGCGCGAACACGGTGCCGACGGGCGCCTGCCCCCGCCATTCGGCAAAGCGGCGCGCGGCCAACCCGGTGAGCGCGTCGCTCATTTCAGCACCGCGCGCAGCCGTTCAGCCGCCGCCTCAGGCGTGAGGTCGCGCTGCGTTTCGGCCAGCAGTTCAAAGCCCACCATGTGCTTGCGCACGCTGGCCGATCGCAGCAGCGGCGGCAGGATATGGGCGTGCAGGCGCCAGTGCGCCGTATCGTCGCCGTTCGCATGCGGCGCCCCGTGCCAGCCCAGCGAGTAGGGAAAGGGCGCGTCAAACAGCGCATCACAGCCCCGCAGCAGGCGCCCCAGCAAGGCGGACAGCGCAGCCCGCTGCGCGCCGTCCAGATCCTCCAGCCGGCGCACGTCATCGCGCGCGATGATCAGCGTCTCAAAGGGCCAGGCCGCCCAGTGCGGCACCACCACCAGCCAGTGCGGATCCTGGACCACCACGCGCACCCCGGCCGCCAGCTCCGCCGCCGCGACATCGGCCAGCAAAGGCCTGCCGGCAGCGGCATGGTGTGCGCGCTGGCGTCTGTCTTCGCGGGCCACCAGCGAGGGCACGAAATCACCGGCCCAGCATTGCCCGTGCGGATGCGGGGACGACGCGCCCATCATTGCCCCCCGATTCTCGAATATCTGCACATGGGCCCAGCGCGCACCCAACCGGGCGGACAGGTCGCACCAGCAATCGATGATGGCGTTGCGCGCGCTGTCATCCAGGCTGGCCAGCGACGCGGCATGATCGGGGGCATAGCAGATCACCTGCGTCTCCCCACGCGCTGGCGCTTCCCGCAGCAGCGGGTGTTGATCGGTGGGCTCGGCCGTGTTCAGCAGGGCGGGAAAATCGTTCGGGAACACGAACGTGCCGGCATAATCCGGGTTGCGCTGGCCATCGGCGCGGGCGTTGCCCGGACACAAGTGACAATCCGGATCGTGAGACGGCACGGCCGGCGCGGCTGGGGCGGCTTCGCCCTGCCACGGCCTGGCCATGCGCTGCGGGCTGACCAGTAACCATTCGCCGGTGAGCAGATTCTGGCGGCGGTGGGGCGTGGCGCCGGTCATGGTGTGGCCACCAGGTGGAAGATCAGCGCGCTCTGGGCCGCCTGCGCGGGCAGCGGCAGCCCGGCGCCTGCCAGCCAGCTGCCGGTGAAGGCCTGGGGTGCGGTTCGCATCGCCTTGAAGGCCTTGCCGGCCCGCGGGGTGAGCACCGCCGACGGGCCGGCATGACGCAGCAGCATCACCTGCCAGTCGCGGCCAACGGCGAAGGGCAGCGCAATCGGCGCGGCAAAGCGCTGGCTGCCATGATCAGGCCTGATCACCCACAGCAGCCATTCGCGGCCATTGCCCTGCGCCTGCCACAGCAGCCCATCGGCGCCCTCCCCCAACATCACCTGCCCGCCGTGGATGACGGGGCGCCACTCTTTCCAGAAGGCGATCCAGCCAGCCAGTTCGGCGCGCGCCTGCGGGTCAAGCAGGTCCGGATCAAGCTCGACACCGAAATGGCCCTGCGCGGCGATGGCGGCCCGCAGGGCCAATGGCTGCGTTCGCCCGGTGGCGTGACTGGGGCTGGCCCCCACATGCGCGCCCATCAGTTCGGGCGGCATGAAGGCCAGGAAACCGCGCTGCATGGGCACCCGGGCCAGCGCATCGACATTGTCGCTGGTCCAGAAACGATGGGTAAATTGGGCGATCCCGGCGTCGATGCGGCTGCCGCCGCCGGCGCAGCTTTCGATCTCCACATGGGGGTGGGCGGCGCGCAGGCGGGCCAGAAGATCGTAGGTGCCGGCCACCTGGTCTGCACCACCCGGCGGCGCCAGCGCGCGGTTGTGATCCCATTTCAGATAATCGATCGGCACCTGCCGCAACAGTCCGTCCAGCACATCGAAAAGATGGGCGCGCACGTCGGCCCGGCGCAGGTCCAGCACCAGCTGGTGGCGCGCCGTGGGCCGGTCGCGGCCGGGCAGCGCCAGCACCCAATCCGGGTGGGCGCGATAGAAATCGCTGTCGGGATTGACCATTTCCGGTTCCACCCACAGGCCGAACTGCATCCCCAGGCCGCGCACGTGCGTGGCGAGCGGGCCCAGCCCGGCGGGATGGCGGGCCGGATCAGGTGCCCAGTCCCCCAGCCCGGCACGGTCGTGGCGGCGGCCGGTGAACCAGCCATCATCCAGCACGAAGCGTTCGACACCGATGGCGGCAGCCGCGTCGGCAAGGCGGCGGATGCGGGCTTCGTCGCCATCGAAGTAACAGGCTTCCCAGCTGTTCAGATGGACCGGGCGCGGCGCCATCTGTCCGCCCGGCCAATCCAGCCGGGCGCGCACGGCGGCGTGCATGGCCGCCATGGCACCGTTGCGCCCCGCCGCCGACAGACCCATCAGCAGCGGCGGCGCAGCGTGGGCAGCGCCCGGCGCCAGCAGCAGTTCCCCCGGCTGCAGCATGGCCCCGGCGCTCAACATGTGGCCGCCGTCCTCGTCCCGCTCGATGGCGATGCGAGTGTCGCCAGACCATGCCAACTGCACCGCACAGGCAAGGCCGTGATGCCAGCCGGCATCCTCGCCCAGCACCAGCACGGCGGGAGGGCCGCCGTGGCCAGGGATGCCGCCGCGCGTCTCGCGCTGCCAGCCATGTTCGGGCAGGGCTTCTGCGGTTTCCACCAGTTCGGCGTTGTGGCGGCCACGCCAGGCGATGATCCGCGCCGCCCCGGCCGGCACCGGCAGCACAGCGCTGGCCAGATGATCGACGCGTATTGGCAAGGCCGAGCGGTTCTCCAACCGCATCTGCCATTCCAGCGCGTCCCCCGGCAGCCGGCACACGAGAAGCGTGCAGGCAATGCCGGCCAGCGCATCCTGCCCGGTGATCGCCAGATGGTCCTCATCCCCGCTCACCTGCCAATCGGTGAAGGCCGGCAGCAGCGCCGCGCCCTGTTCATCGCGCAGGGCCAGCGCTGCCGGCCCGAACCAGCCCAGCCCAGCCAACGGGATGGCCGCCGGCATGACCGGTTCATCCAGCGAGAAGGTCGCCGGCGCGCGCAGATCAGCGAGCGGCGGCAGCCCGGCAGGATCGACACGCGGGCCGATCTGGCGCCAGACCGGCGCTGCGCCCTGCGGCCATTCGAGGACCAGGCTCCACGCCGCGCCGTGCAGGCCGATGGT
>NZ_WMHO01000221.1 GCF_010994245.1 Sandarakinorhabdus rubra | reverse complement strand
CTGACGGGCAGGCCGGCCGCGCTTCGGCGCCGGCGTCACCGCCACCTTCACCCCGCGCCGGCCCAGCGCCTCGCGCAGCAGCATCTCGATCTGGGCGTTCAGGCTGCGCAGTTCGGCCGCCGCCAGCCCTTCCAGGGCCGCATGAAGCACCGGATCAAGTCTGAGGGCAAAGGCCTTCTTCGCCGCCATCACGCCATCAATAGAGGCTGCCGGCGTTGACCACGGGCTGGGTGTCGCGTTCGCCGCAGAGCACGACCATCAGGTTGGAAACCATGGCCGCCTTGCGCTCGTCGTCCAGCTCGACCACCTGCTTTTCGCTCAGCTGCGCCAGCGCCATCTCCACCATGCCCACCGCGCCGGCCACCAGCGTCTCGCGCGCCGCCACGACCGCGGCGGCCTGCTGGCGGCGCAGCATGGCGCCGGCGATCTCGGGCGCATAGGCGAGGTGCGTGAAGCCGCATTCATCGACGGTGATGCCAGCCACGCTCAGCCGCTCGATCAGCTCGGTGCGCAGCTCGCCCGACACCCGGTCATGGTCGCCGCGCAGCGTCACCTCCTTGTGCTCGAAATCATCATAGGGGTAGCGCGCGCCGATGGTGCGCACCGCCACCTCCACCTGGGCCGTCACGAAGGTGCGATAATCATCGACATCGAACAGCGCCTGCGCGGTGTCGGTGACGCGCCACACCAGCTGGGCGGCGATCTCCACCGGGTTGCCGCGCAGGTCATTCACCTTCACCTGCTGGGAAATCAGGTTGTTGGCGCGCAGGGAGATCTTCTTCTTGCCCATCCACGGCCACACCCAGCGCAGGCCGTTGGTGCGATCGGTGCCGCGATAGGCGCCGAACAGCGTGATGGCCGCCGCCTCGTTGGGCTGCAGGCTGTAGAGGCCAACGAGCACGAACAGCGCCACGAAGCCGAGAAGGATGCCGAACAAGATGCCGCCCGGCCCGCTGCCGGCGACACCCGCAATGAAGTTCCACGCCGCCGCCCCAAGCAGGAACAGCGCCAGCAGCAGCATGATGAGGCCATTGCCCCCGCTGGCCGGGGTTTCCCGGCTGGGGGCGGTGCGCGTGACAATGTCCATGGTCACTCCCGACTGAATTATGATATCATCATTATATCATTTCAGCGGGTGCGGCAAGCTGTGCCGCTCAGTCCGGGTCGCGCTTTTCCAGATCGCGGAAATTGTCGTTCTTGCGGGTGTCGGACAGCATGATGAAGGCCGCCACCCCGAGCGAGGCGAGGATGAGGATGATGACCACCATGGCGCTCAATCCTGCTTGTCGTCGGCGGGCGGCGCCTCGCCGTGCCGGCGGCGCTTCCACAGGTTCGCCGGGTCCTTGGAAAACAGGTAGCCGAACCAGACGAACATGGCGAGGTTGAGCACGCCGACGAGGATGATGCCAGTCATGCCCGTCCCTTTACGCCAGCCGGCCCTGGCTGGCGAGGTGTCAGGGGGTGAATAGATTGTCGCGCGGGAAGCCGGTGGGCGGCATCCGCCCGGCGCTGGCGCGGGCGCCCTTCCAGAAGGTGAGATCGCTTTCGGTGCGGGTGCGCCCCGAACCGCCGCCCATGGGCCACGACAGGCCCTCGGCCATCACGAAGGTGCGCGCGTCCGACAGGCCGCCATCCTTGTATTTCTGAAGGCTCACGCCCTGGCCGGACCGCATTTGCGGCAGTTCGGTCAGCGGAAACACCAGCAGTTTGCGGTTCTCGCCGATCACCGCCACCATGTCGTCGGCGGGCGCGATCCAGCGCACCAGCTTCAGCCGCGCGCCGGCCTTCGGGCTCATCACCTGGCGGCCCTTGCGGGTTTCCGCCAGCAGTTCGCCGGCCTCCACCTGGAAGCCGCGGCCGTCGCTGGCGGCCAGCAGCAGGCGCGCGTCGGGCCGGTGGGCGAACAGCGCCACGATGTCGGTGCCTTCGGCCAGGTCGATCATCAGCCGCACCGGTTCGCCCAGCCCGCGCCCGCCGGGCAGGCGATCGGGCATCAGCGTGTAGAAGCGCCCGTCGCTGGCCGCCAGCACCAGCCGGTCGGTGGTCTGGGCGTGGAAGGCATGGGCCGGGCCATCGCCTTCCTTGAACTTCAACGCTTCGGCAGAGGCGAGATCGATGTGGCCCTTCATCGCCCGGATCCAGCCCTTGGCCGAACAGATGACGGTGATCGGCTCCTTCTCGATCATCGCCTCGATGGGCACGATCGTCACCTGCGGCGCCGCCTCGACACTGGTGCGGCGCCGGCCGAGCAGCGTGGTGGGGCCATAGGCCTCGCGCAGGCGCCCAAGGTCGGCGGCCAGCCGCTCGGTCTGCAGCGCCTCGCTGGCGATCAACGCCTTCAGCCCGCGCGCCTCTTCGGTCAGCGCCTTGTTCTCGCGGGTGATCTCGATCTCCTCCAGCTTGCGCAAGCTGCGCAGCCGCATGTTGAGGATGGCCTCGGCCTGCACGTCGGTCAGGGCGAAGGCGGCGATCAGCTCGGCCTTGGCATCATCGGCCTCGCGGATGATGCGGATCACCTCGTCGAGGTTGAGATAGGCCTTCAGGAGCCCGCCCAGCACCTCCAGCCGCGCCTCGATGCGGCCCAGCCGATAGCGGCTGCGCGCCAGCAGCACGCCGCGCTGGTGCACCAGCCATTTCGCGATCACCGACTTGAGGCCGAGCACGCCGGGCCGGCCTTCATCGAGCACGTTCATGTTCAGGGGCACGCGCACTTCAAGGTCGGTGAGCTTGAACAGGCTCTCCATCAGCATCGCCGGGTCGACATTGCGCGATCGCGGCGTGATGACGATGCGCAGGCTCTCGGCGCTTTCGTCGGCAATGTCGGCCAGGATCGGCAGCTTCTTCTCGGCGATCAGTTCGGCCAGCTGCTCGATCAGCTTGCCCTTCAGCACCTGGTAGGGGATTTCGGAGACGATGATCGTCCAGGTGCCGCGGCCCTGGTCTTCCACCGACCAGCGGGCGCGCAGGCGGAAACTGCCGCGCCCGGTGCGATAGGCTTCGGCAATGCTGGCCGCCGGCTCCACCAGCACGCCGCCGGTGGGAAAATCGGGCCCGGTCACGAAGCCGAGCAGCGCCGCCTCGTCGGTGTCGGGATCGGCGAGCAGGGCGAGGGCTGCATCCACCACCTCGGCCGGGTTGTGCGGCGGGATGGAGGTGGCCATGCCCACCGCGATGCCGCTGGCGCCGTTGACCAGCAGGTTGGGGAACAGGCCGGGGAAGATCTCCGGCTCCTCCTCCTCGCCATTGTAGGTGGCGCGGAACGGCACCGCCTCCTCGTCCAGCCCGTCCATCAGGCGGATGGCGGCGTCGGTCAGCCGCGCCTCGGTGTAGCGCATGGCGGCGGCATTATCGCCATCGATGTTGCCGAAATTGCCCTGGCCATCCACCAGCGGCACGCGCAGCGCGAAATCCTGCGCCAGCCGCACCATCGCGTCATAGACCGACTGGTCGCCGTGCGGGTGATATTTGCCGATCACGTCGCCCACCACGCGGGCGCATTTCTTGTAGGCCTGGTCGGGATTGAGCCGCAGCAGCCGCATCGCCCACAACAGGCGGCGGTGGACGGGCTTCAGGCCATCGCGCAGATCGGGCAGCGAGCGTGCGGTGATGGTGGAGAGGGCATAGACCAGGTAGCGCTCGCCCAGCGCGGCACCGAACGGGGCATCGAGGATGGAAGTCGCTTCATCGGGGGGCAGGCTGGCCATGAAGCTGGGTTAGCCGCGCCGTCAGGCGGGCGCAAGCAACAGGCCCACCAGCCGGTCGCGCCCCTGCCGCAGCCGCGTCTCGGCCGGGTTGCCAGCCAGCAGATTGCGGAACAGGAAATGGCCCGACAGCTTCAGGCCATCGGCAAGGGCATCGGCATCGGCCGGCCCGCCCGCCAGCACGAAGCCGGGCAATGGCAGCAGGCGGGCGGCATAGGGCGCCCCGGCGGCGCGGGACACGGCCTGGCGCGATTTCGGGGACACAAAGGCCAGATCCTCGCGCACCCCGGTGGCGGCGCAGGCCGAAAGGTCCAGCCCAAGCCCCAGCTCGCCGAGCAGCGCCAGTTCCAGCCGCACCAGCGCCGCGCCCAGCGTCAGCCGGTCCGCCCCGGCGCCAGCGGCGGCGAACAGCGCGGCGATGAGCGGAAAGACGATGGGGTGAGCCTCGCCCTCCGGCAGCGCGGCGGCGGCCAGGCCGGCGACATGCTCCACCACGGCCATGGCGGCCGGC
>NZ_WMHO01000220.1 GCF_010994245.1 Sandarakinorhabdus rubra | reverse complement strand
GGGCGCGCGGCTGCGGCTGATGGCGAGGCGCAGCGGGCTGGCTTCGGCCTTCAGCGGCGGTGGCGCATCGGTGGCAATGCTGCGCCCGCGCGCCGGCTGGGCAACCGCGCCGGCGGCCAGCCGGCCGTCGTCCAGCAGCGCCACGTGCACGGCAAAATCGTCGCGTCCGGCCGAGTATTCGCGGGTGCCGTCCAGTGGATCGATAATCCACAGGCGGCGGGCCGACAGCCGCTCTGCCGTATCGGGCGATTCCTCCGACAGGATCGCATCCCCTGGCCGCAGCTGGGCAAGCGCCGCCAGCAGATAGTCGTTGCTGGCCCGGTCGGCGGCATCGCCCAGCGCTTGGCCGTTGGCGGCGCCTGTGTTGCGCAACGCCACCAACAGGCGGCCGGCGGCATCGGCGAGGGCAAGCGCAAGCCGCGCGTCGGTGAGGGTTGCGGGTGGCAGTTCGGGCGGGGAGATGCTCATCGCCGTCTCCCTGCCAGTGTTGCCCTCACACAAGCAAGCGGCTTGCCACCCTGCCCACCTGCGGGCAGTCTGGCACGCAGGGGAAACCGGCGGCACAGCCGGGCATTTGGGAGATGGGGATGGCGCAACCTGGCGCAGCGCCCGAGGCAACGCATCCACGGCTGCTGCTGTGGACCCTGATGGTTGTCTACATCTTCAACTTCATCGACCGGCAGATCGTGTCCATCCTTGCCGAACCGATCGCCACCGATCTTCACCTGTCGGACAGCCAGCTGGGCCTGCTCACGGGCCTGGCCTTCGCGCTGTTCTATGCGACGCTGGGGGTGCCGATCGCGCGGCTGGCCGACAATGGCCGCAGCAACCGCAGCCGGCTGATCGCGGTGTGCGTGGCGGTGTGGTCGGCGATGACGGCGCTGTGCGGGGTGGCGCAGAATTTCTGGCAGTTGCTCCTGGCCCGCATTGGGGTGGGCGTTGGCGAGGCCGGCTGCACCCCCACCGCCCATGCCCTGATCGCCGACAGCCTGCCGCCCGAAAAGCGCGCCGGCGGCATCGCCTTCTTCGGGCTGGGCATCCCCATCGGCGGCCTGATGGGCACGCTGATCGGTGGCGGCATGGCCGAAACCCTGGGCTGGCGGCAGGCGTTCTACGTGGTGGGCCTGCCCGGCCTCGCGCTGGCCCTGTTCGTGTGGTTCTTCCTGAAGGACCCACGCATTGGCCGGGTGGCACCAGTGGACGCGCCGCCCCGCCTGTCGATGCTGGCCAGCCTGAAGAAGCTGGTCTCCTCCCCGGCCTACTGCCTGGTGTTGTCCGGTGCGTCGCTGGTCGCCTTCCTGTCCTATGGCAAGGGCGTGTGGGTGCTGGTCTATTTCCAGCGCACCCACGGGCTGAGTGTGGGCGAGACGGCGCTCTATGTCGGGCTCATCCTCGGTCTGGCCGGCATCTTCGGCACCTGGGCGGGCGGCTGGGCGGCCGATCGCTGGGGCCGGCACGACCGGCGCCACATGCTCACCCTGCCGGCTGTGGCCATGGCGCTGGCCGCGCCGCTGCTGTTTGCCGGCTATTGGGTGGATGACTGGCGGCTGGCTATCGCGCTGCTGGTGCTGCCCACGGTCGCCAACAGCGCCTATTACGGCCCGGCTTATGGCGCGGCGCAGGTGCTGGCGCGGCCCGACACGCGGGCCATGGCGGCGGCCTGGATGGTGTTCGCGCAGAATCTGATCGGGCTGGGGCTGGGGCCGCTGCTGTTCGGCGCGCTGTCCGATCTGCTGAAGCCCGAATATGGCGCCCAGTCGGTGCGCATAGTGCTCTATTTCGCCGCGTGGGCCGGGCTGCTGCCGGCGCTGCTGTTCTGGCTGGGCGCGCGGGCGCTGGGCCGCGAAGCCAACGGAAAGGAGCTTCCCGATGCACGTGTTGCGCACGCCTGACGCGGCCTTTGCCGGCCTTTCCGATTATCCCTTCGCGCCGCACTATGTCGAGATCAGGGACCGGGCGACGGCGACGCCGCTGCGCCTCCACTATGTCGATGAAGGCCCCCGCGATGCTGCGCCCATCCTGCTGATGCATGGCGAGCCGAGTTGGAGCTATCTCTATCGCAAGTTCGTACCGCCGCTGGCCGCTGCCGGCCACCGCGTGCTGGCGCCCGACCTCATTGGCTTCGGCAAGTCCGACAAGCCGGCGGACCGTGCCGATTACACCTATGAGCGCCACGTCGAATGGATGAGCGACTGGCTCACCGCGCTGGACCTGAAGGGCATCACCCTGTTCTGCCAGGATTGGGGTGGGCTGATCGGCCTGCGGCTGGTGGCGGCCTTCCCCGATCGCTTTGCCCGGCTGGTGATCGCCAACACCGGGCTGCCGATCGGCACCGGCTGGTCTGAAGGCTTTGCCGCCTGGCTGGCCTTCTCGCAGCGGGTGGAGACCTTCCCGGTGGGCTTCATCGTCAACGGCGGCACCACGCGCGAGCTGACGCCGGCCGAAGTCGCCGCCTATGATGCCCCGTTTCCGGACGAGACGTACAAGGAAGGCGCCCGCCAGTTCCCCACTCTGGTGCCGATCACGCCCGAACACGCCAGCGTAGCCGAGAACAAGGCGGCGTGGGAGGTGCTGTCCCGCTTCGAGAAGCCGGTGGTCACCTGCTTTTCCGACAAGGACGCCGTCACCCATGGCGGCGAGAAGATCTTCATCGAGCGCATCCCCGGCGCAAAGGGCCAGCCCCACACGATCGTCAAGGGCGGCGGCCATTTCCTCCAGGAGGATGCGCCGGAGGAACTGGTGCAGATCATCCTTGATCACATCGCGCGGGGCTGAGCCATGCAGGTGAAGAACGAGACGACGCCCCGACCGGAGGTTGCACAGGCCTTCTTCGCGGAGGCCCACCATGGCCCGATGGTGATGGTCAACCTGTTGAAGTTCAAGGATAAGGCCACCTATCCCGACGGCCGCGATCCCGACCTGTCGGGGCGCGACGCCTACAACCGTTATGGCGCCGCCGTGGTGGCCTGCCTCGAGGCGGTGGGCGGTCGGGTGATCTATTCCGGTCCGGTCACCGGCATCATGCTGGGCGAGGTGGACGAGCTGTGGGACGCAGTGGCGCTGGCCTATTATCCCAGTCCGCAAGCCATGTTGCAGATGGTGGCGCTGCCCGAATATCAGGCCATCGAAATCCATCGCTACGCCGGTCTGGCCGGGCAGCTCAACATCCGCACGAGGCCAGCATCATGAGCCTGTCCTTCGACCTCTACTGGTCGTTCCGCTCGCCTTATTCCTACTTGCTGCTGCCGCGCGTGGTGGAACTGGTGGCGACCCACGACGTGAGCTGCACCGTGCGCATCGTCTATCCGATTGCGGTCAGGCAGGCGGATTTCTTCCAGAAGGTCGATCCGCTGTGGGTCTTCTACCTGATGAAGGACACTTACCGCACGGCGCAATATCTCGGCATGCCCTTCCGCTGGCCGGTGCCCGATCCGGTGCTGATGGACCCGGCGACGCGGCTTTACCCGGCCGAACAGCCCCATATCCACCGCCTGTCGCACCTGGGGGTCGCGGCAGCCGAAGCCGGGCGCGGCCTCGCCTTCATCCGAGAGGTGTCCCACACGATCTGGAGCGGCACCATCGACAATTGGCACGAGGGCGATCACCTTGCGCAGGCTGCGGCCCGCGCCGGGCTGGACCTTGCCGTGCTTGATGCCGCGATAGCGGCCGATCCCGATCATTACCGTGCCGCCGTGGAGGCCAACCAGGACGCACAGCGCGTTGCCGGCCATTATGGCGTGCCGCTGATGGCCCTGGATGGTGAGCCCTTCTTCGGCCAGGATCGCTTCGACCAGCTGGTCTGGCGGCTACAGCAAAAGGGGCTGATAGCGCGCTAGAGGTCGATCAGCACGGCCAGCATGGCGGCGATGACCGCGGCAATGGCGAGATTGGTCATGCCCAGCAGCGGCCAGGCCAGCGCGCCCGCCACCGCGCCGCCGATCATCGCCAGCCACAGCAACAGCCACGGCAGGAAGGCCAGCGCCGGCCCGCCCGCCAGTGCCGCGGCGATGCGCTGTCCTACCTTGACGAGATTGCCGGTCATGAAGGTGAGGCTGATCCGCACGTCGCCGCCGGCTTCGAACACGCAATTTTCGGCGCCCATCGCCATCGCCGCCAGCAGCAGCGCCGGCCACGGGAGGCCGCTGGCCGCCAGCCCTGCCGCCAACCCCAGCAGGCCGGCCACCAGCAACAGTTGCCCGCGCCGGCGCGCCTGTCGCAGTCGCCGGCCAAGCAGCGAGGCAAAGGTGACGCCCGCCACGAAGGCGGCCAGCAGGCCAGCGGCAAAGCC
>NZ_WMHO01000022.1 GCF_010994245.1 Sandarakinorhabdus rubra | reverse complement strand
TGATCCGCTGCTGGCGATGCCGGCGCGCGGGCTGGCCGGGCTGATCGCCGCGCGCAAGGCCAGCTGCGAAGAGGTGATGCGCGCCGTGCTGGCGCAGATTGCCGCCTACAATCCCGCCCACAATGCCATCGTGGCGCTGCAGGATGGCGATCGGCTGCTGGGCGACGCGCGGGCGATGGACCAGCGGCTGGCGGGCGGCGAGGCGCCAGGGCCATTGTTCGGCCTGCCGTGGGCCGTGAAGGATCTGGCCGACGTGATCGGCATCAGAACCACCAATGGATCGCTGGTCAACAAGGACAGGATCCCGACCAGCGAAGGCATCATGGTGCAGCGGCTGCGCGCCGCCGGCGCCCTCTTTATCGGCAAGACCAATGCGCCGGAATTCGGCCTCGGCTCGCACACCATCAACCGGGTCTATGGCCCCACCCGCAACAGCTTCGATACCAGCCGGTCGGCGGGCGGCAGCAGTGGCGGCGCGGCGGTGGGCCTCGCCCTCAGGATGCTGCCGGTGGCCGATGGTTCGGATTTCGGCGGCTCCCTGCGCAACCCGGCGGCGTGGAACAATGTCTTCGGCTTTCGCACCGGCATCGGCGTCATCCCGCCGGAGGGCAATGACCAATGGATCGGCCGCATGGGCGTGTCTGGCCCGATGGCGCGGCATGTTGCCGATCTGGGCCTGGTGCTGTCGGTGATGGCGGGCCGGCACCCGCAATCGCTGCAGTCGCTGGAGGTCGATGCCCGCGCCTTTGCCGGGCCACTTGATGCCGATCACAAGGGCACGCGCATCGGCTGGCTGGGCGATTGGGGCGGGCGTGTGCCGCATGATCCGGCGGTGCTGAAGATCTGCGAGTCCGCGCTGCCGGCGTTTGGCGCCATGGGCTGCACGGTCGATGCCGCCCGGGTGGACTTCGATATCGAGCCGGTGTGGCAGGCGCTGCAGCTGCTGCGCAGCTGGATGTCGGGCACCGGCCTACAGCGCCTGGCCGACGATCCGGCGACGCGAGACCTGATCGGCCCGCAAGCGCATTGGGAGATCGCCAACAGTCGCGGCATCACCGGTGCCCAGGTGCTGGCCGCCTCGGCGGTGCGCAGCGCGTGGACGCGGGCGGTGGACAGACTGTTCGAGCGCCACGATTTCCTGGTGGCACCGGCGGTGCAGTTGCTGCCCTTCCCGGTGGAACAGCTGTGGCCCACTGAGGTCGCCGGCAAGACCATGCGCACCTATCATGAATGGATGCTCGGCACCTTCCTGGTGACGATGACCGGCCTGCCGGCGCTGGCGGCTCCGGCGGGCTTCTCGGCCAATGGCTTGCCGGCCGGTATCCAGATCATCGGCCGGCGCGGCGCGGAACTGGCCTGCCTCAAGCTCGCCCACGCCTATGAGCAGGCGATGCAGCCGGTGATCGGCCGCCTGCCGCCGGCGCTGGCCTGAGCCAGGACGCCATGCCGATCTTCGGTGTCGCCCTGCTCGCCGCCAGCACGTTGGTGGGGCTGTTTGCCGGCGATCTGCTGGGCGCCGCGCTGGGGCTGGAGGCCAATGTCGGCGGAGTCGGCATCGCCATGCTGCTGCTGATCATGCTCACCAACCTGCCGGGGCGGCGGTTGGGGCCGGACACGCCCACCGGCAGCGGCGTGCAGTTCTGGAGCCTGCTGTACATCCCGATCATCGTCGCCATGGCGGCCAAGCAGAATGTGTTCGCGGCCGTGTCGGGCGGGGTGATGGCCGCGGCGGCGGGCGCGCTGGCGGTGCTGGCCGCCTTCGCGCTGGTGCCGGTGCTCAGCCGCTGGGCAGGGCGTCAGTGATGGAACGGCTGGTCAGCTTTGCCGGCGACAACGGCCTCCTTGTGGCATTCGTGTTCGTTGGCGTGGTGATGCTGGTGGCCAACTGGCTGTCGCGCCATGTCGCGCGCGGCAAGGTGCATGGGTCGGCCATCGCCATCGCGCTGGGGCTGCTGCTCGCCTTCTGGGCAGGGGCGGAAACCGGCGGCAAGAACGGCGTGGCGGATTATCCGCTGCTGGCCGGGATCGGCGTGCTGGGTGGCAACATGTTCCGCGATTTCGCCATCGTCGCCACCGCGTTCGGGGTGCGGCTGGAGGATCTGCGCAAGGCCGGGCTGGTCGGCGCGCTGTCGGTGCCCATCGGCGTCATCCTGTCGTTTGCGGTCGGCGCACTGGTGGCGCTGGGCTTCGGCGTCACCGATCCGGCCGAGATCACCACGATCGGTGCCGGCGCTGCGACCTATATCGTAGGCCCGGTGACGGGCGCGTCGCTGGGCGTGTCATCCGAGATCATCTCGCTCAGCATCGCCGCCGGTCTGGTCAAGGCGGTGCTGGTGATGGTCGCGACACCGCTGGTGGCGCGGCGCATCGGCCTCGACAATCCGGCCAGCGCGATGGTCTATGGCGGGCTGATGGGCACGACCAGCGGGGTCACCGGCGGACTGGCCGCCACCGATCCCAGGCTGGTGCCCTATGGCGCGATGACCTCCACCTTCTACACCGGGCTCGGCTGCCTGCTGGGGCCGTCACTGATTTATCTGGTCATCCGGGCGCTGGTGCCGGCCTGATGGCGGATTGATCCTGCGGCCCGGCTTGTCCACACTGGACTGCGTGAGGGGAGCATCATGACCAGCGACCATGACCTTGGCATGCACCTTCCCATCAGCCGGCGGGATTTCGTCGGCGGGGTGGCGGTGGCGATCGGCGCGCTGGGCAGCGGTGCCCCGGCAAGGGCGGCAACCGGTCTTGCCCCGCAGGATGAGAGCTATCCGCCATCGAAAACCGGGCTGCGCGGCAGCCACCCGGGCGCCTTCGAGGCGGCGCACGCGCTGCGCGACGGCACGCTCACCCTGGGCGATGCCAGGGACACCGACGAGACCTATGACCTGGTGATCGTCGGCGGCGGGCTGTCGGGGCTGGCGGCGGCCCATTTCTACCGGAAGGCGGTGGGGGCCCAAGCGCGCATCCTCATCCTCGACAACCATGATGATTTCGGCGGCCACGCCAAGCGGAACGAATATATGGTCGATGGCCGGCTGGTGGTGGTCAATGGCGGCACCCTCAACATCGAATCGCCGGAACGTTACAACCAGTGGGCGCGGGCGATACTCGATGATCTGGGGGTCGATCTTGCCCGCTACACCGCCCGCCAGGATCCGGGGCAGCTCTATGCCAGCCTCGGCCTCAGGCGCGGCTGGTTCTTCGAGAAGGAACGCTGGGGGGCGGACCGGCTGGCGGTGCCCGCGGCGGCCGGCCGGAGCGGCCAGATGTTCACGCCCGAATTCCTCGCCACCACGCCGCTGTCCGCCAAGGCGCGCGCCGACCTGTTGCGCCTCGCAGCGCCCGAACAGCCCGATTATCTCGCCGGCCTGACCGTCACCCAAAAGAAGGAATGGCTGGCCCGCCACAGTTTCGAGCAGTTCTATCTCGAGAAGGTCGGCCTCGACGCCCAGGCGCTGCATTTCTTCATGGCCATGGGCCGGGCCAGTTTCTGCGTGGGGGCCGATGCCACACCGGCGCTGTTCGCCTGGGTGCAGGGCTATCCCGGTTTCTCTGGCCTGGGGCTGGGCGCGGTGCCCGATGGCCTGTTCGCCGATCTGCCCGGTGGCCACCATGGCCGCCAGCGCGAAGGCAAGGGCTCCATCCACTTCCCCGACGGCAATGCGACACTGGCCCGGCTGTTGGTGGCCGCCCTGGTGCCGGCGGCGACGGCCGGGCGCACGCAGGAGGACATGGCGACCGCGCGTTTTGATTACACGCGGCTCGACCGGCCAGAAAACCCGGTGCGCATCCGGCTGTCCAGCATCGTCGTGAATGTCGCCCACGACGGCGCTGCCGCCACCGCGTCCGAGGCGCTGGTGCGCTACATCGAGGGCGGGCAATTGAAGGCGGTGCGCGCTCGCGCTGTGGTGCTGGCCTGCTGGAACGAGGTGATCCCGCACATCATGCCCGAGCTGCCGGCGGCGCAGCGCGAGGCGCTGGCCTATGGCACCAAGGGGCCGCTGGTCTATACCAGCGTGGTGCTGCGCAACTGGCGGGCGTTCCAGAAGCTGGGCGTCCACCACATCAATTGCCCCACCATGTTCCACGACACGGTGGCGCTGACCGAAGCCGCCAGCCTCGGCGATCTCGCCCATGCCCGCAGCCCCGATGAGCCGGTGGCGCTGCACCTGACGCAATTTCCCGCCAGCCCCGGTCTGCCGCGCCGCGAACAGCACAAGATCGGCCGGGCCTGGCTGCTGGCCACAGGCTTCGAGACCTATGAGCGCGAGACGCGGCGGCAGCTGCAGCGGCTGCTGGGGCCTGGCGGTTTCGATGCGGCCCGCGACATCGCGGCGATCACCGTCAACCGCTGGCCACATGGCTACAGCTACACCTACAACAGCCTCACCGATCCGGTGGAAT
The DNA here is from genome assembly GCF_010994245.1 of Sandarakinorhabdus rubra. GTDB lineage: Bacteria > Pseudomonadota > Alphaproteobacteria > Sphingomonadales > Sphingomonadaceae > Sandarakinorhabdus > Sandarakinorhabdus rubra. The sequence goes on along the minus strand of NZ_WMHO01000022.1, from coordinate 14,188 downwards.
GGGTCTATGCCCAGAGCCAGAGCCGGCCCTGCGTGACTGGCCGCCAGCCCTATGGCCTCGTCGCCATTGCCAACGCCGATGCCGCCGCCAGCCCGCACACCGATGCCGCCTTCCTGGAAGCGCACCGCGCCGTCAGCGAGATCGTCGAGCGCCAGGCCTTCCCGTTCGTGCCGCGCCGCACCGGGGCCTGAGCGACATTACCCCTTGGCCACGGCGCCGCTGAGCTCTGCGACCTTGAGCTCGCCGGCCCTGGTCTGGCCGCCCAGTTCCATGAAGCGGCGCATGGCGCGGCGTGCCGGGTCGGTGAACATGGCCCTCTGGAACAGCACGGTTTCCTGCACGCACCCTTCGGCGAGCGGCAGCCTGGAATTGTCGATCGACTGCTTGGCCAGCCGCACGGCATGCGGCGGGAAGCTGGCGATGCGGCGGGCCAGCGCGCTCACATGGGCGTCGATCTCGTCTGCCGGCAGGGCGCGGTTCAGCCAGCCCCAACGCTCGGCGGTCTCGGCGTCGATGTCGATGCCCCCGAGGATGATCTCCATGGCGCGCGCCCGGCCGACCATCCGCGGCAGGTTCTGGGTGCCGGTGCCGCCGGGCATGATGCCAATCGGCACCTCCATCTGGTTGATGATGGTCTTGCCAATGACGCCGAAGCGCATGTCGAAGTTGGTCGACAGTTCGGCGCCGCCGCCGCCGACGCGGCCCTCGATCTGGCCGATGATCACCTTGTCCATGGTGCGGTAGCGGTGACACATCTGGTGATAGGCGAAGGACGCGCTGTCGGGATCATCGGTCGGCGGCTCGGGCCCGTCGGCCATGTCGATCAGCGCCTGCACATCGAAATGGGCAAGGAAGAAATCCGGGTCCGCGCTCTTCAGCACGACCACCAGCACCGATGGATCGGCTTCGAGTTCCAGCGCCAGTTGGGCCAGTTCCCCGAACAGCTCCATCGTGATGATGTTGATCGGTGGATTGCTGATGGTGGCGGTCAGCAGCGCCCCATCCTGAGCCACGCTGATGAGTTTGTAGCTGTCATAGGCCATGGTCGGTCCCCCCTGTGAGGTAAAAAGCCTAGGGCAATCGCAACGTGAAGGATACGCTCCACACTGATGGGGTGGTCGGCCCCCTGTTGACCACCGATGTTGACCCTGAGCCCCATTGCCGCTAAGGGCGCGCATCCTCGAGCGGCGGCAACGCTGGCAAGAGGGATACGACAGATGGCACCGTGTGCGAACGGCCCTCCGGAAGAGCTTTCGAAGCTCGGATGGGGGCCTTTCGCGCTTACGTGATGGCAACATCAGCGGGGCAGGTCTGGAGTAGGCGGCGGGCCATGGGGGTTCGCGGCCGAAGCGAGAAGAGAGACGATGCCAACGATCAACCAGTTGATCCGCAAGGGTCGCACGCCGCAGAAGGCGCGCAATAAGGTGCCGGCCATGGAGGCCAACCCGCAGAAGCGTGGCGTGTGCACCCGCGTTTACACCACCACCCCCAAGAAGCCGAACTCGGCGCTCCGCAAGGTGGCCAAGATCCGCCTGACCAATGGCTTTGAAGTCATCGGCTACATCCCCGGCGAAGGCCACAACCTGCAGGAACACTCGGTCGTGCTGATTCGCGGCGGCCGCGTGAAGGATCTTCCCGGCGTGCGCTACCACATCGTGCGCGGTGTGCTGGACACGCAGGGCGTGAAGAACCGCAAGCAGAGCCGTTCAAAGTACGGCGCCAAGCGTCCGAAGTAAGGGGGATCAGAACATGTCACGTCGTCGTCGCCCCGAAAAGCGCGTCATCCTGCCGGATCCGAAGTTCGGCGATCAGGTGCTGTCGAAGTTCATGAACCTGGTCATGCTCCAGGGCAAGAAGTCGGTGGCCGAGAACATCGTCTATTCGGCGCTGGAAACCATCGAGACCAAGAGCCGCCGCGAGCCGCTCGGCGTCTTCCACGAAGCGCTGGCCAATGTGCGCCCCGGTATCGAGGTGCGCAGCCGCCGCGTTGGCGGTGCCACCTACCAGGTGCCGGTTGAAGTGCGCCCGGATCGCGGCCAGGCGCTGGCCATCCGCTGGATCATCTCGGCGGCGCGCAAGCGTTCCGAGCACACGATGGCCGCCCGGCTGTCGGCCGAGCTGATGGACGCCGCCGCCAACCGCGGCTCGGCCGTCAAGAAGCGCGAAGACACGCACCGGATGGCGGAAGCCAACCGCGCCTTCTCGCACTACCGCTGGTAAGCTGTTCCGGCCGGCACCGTTCGCGGTGCCGGCCAGTTTCTTCCCCCCCGAACGAGGCTTTTCCCCATGCCCCGCAGTCACCCGCTCGAGCGTTATCGCAACATCGGCATCATGGCCCACATCGATGCCGGCAAGACGACCACGACCGAGCGCATCCTCTATTACACCGGCAAGTCCTACAAGATCGGCGAAGTGCACGAAGGCACCGCCACCATGGACTGGATGGAGCAAGAGCAGGAGCGCGGCATCACCATCACGTCGGCAGCGACGACCTGTTTCTGGCGCGCCCAGGACGGCAAGGGTGAAGAGCATCGCATCAACATCATCGACACCCCTGGGCACGTGGACTTCACCATCGAAGTCGAGCGTTCGCTGCGCGTGCTCGATGGCGCGGTCGCCTGCTTCGATGGCGTGGCCGGCGTGGAGCCGCAGTCCGAAACCGTGTGGCGCCAGGCGGACAAGTACAAGGTGCCGCGCATGTGCTTCGTCAACAAGCTTGACCGCACCGGTGCCAACTTCGATCGCTGCGTGCAGATGATCAAGGATCGCCTGGGTGCCCGCCCGGCGGTGCTGTATCTGCCGATCGGCCTCGAAAGTGATTTCGTCGGCCTCGTCGACCTGGTCGAGAACCGCGCCATCGTCTGGCTTGAGGAAAGCCTGGGCGCCAAGTTCGAATACAAAGACATCCCGGCCGATCTGGCCGACGCCGCCGCCGCAGCCCGCTCCGAGCTGATCGAGATGGCCGTCGAGCAGGACGACGCCGTGATGGAAGCCTATCTGGAAGGCAACGAGCCGGACGTGGCGACCCTGAAGAAGCTGATCCGCAAGGGCACGCTGAACTTCGATTTCGTGCCCGTGCTGTGCGGCTCGGCGTTCAAGAACAAGGGTGTGCAGCCGCTGCTCGACGCGGTGGTCGACTATCTGCCCAGCCCGCTCGACATCCCGCCGGTGCAGGGCATCAACCTGAAGGACGTGGAGGAAACCCGCGCAGCCTCTGACGACGAGCCCTTCTCGGCGCTGGCCTTCAAGATCATGACCGACCCGTTCGTCGGCACGCTCACCTTTGCCCGCATCTATTCGGGCAAGCTGGAAGCCGCCTCGACCGTGCTCAACTCGGTCAAGGACAAGCGCGAGAAGATTGGCCGCATGCTCCTGATGCACGCCAACAACCGCGAGGACATCAAGGAGGCCATGGCCGGCGACATCGTGGCGCTGGTCGGCCTGAAGGATGTGACGACCGGTGACACGCTGTGCGCGCCGCTGAAGCCGATCATCCTGGAACGCATGGAGTTCCCCGAGCCGGTGATCGAGGTGGCGGTGGAGCCCAAGACCAAGGCCGACCAGGAAAAGATGGGCATCGCGCTCAATCGCCTCGCCCAGGAAGACCCGTCGTTCCGTGTGTCGTCCGACAACGAGAGCGGCCAGACCATCATCAAGGGCATGGGTGAACTTCACCTTGAAATCCTGGTTGATCGCATGAAGCGCGAATTCAAGGTGGAAGCCAACGTCGGCGCCCCCCAGGTCGCCTATCGCGAGAGCCTCGCCCGCAAGGTGGACGTGGACTACACGCACAAGAAGCAGTCGGGCGGTTCGGGCCAGTTCGGCCGCGTCAAGATCACCGTGGAACCCGGTGAGCGCGGTTCGGGCGTGCTGTTCGTCGATGAAGTGAAGGGCGGTAACGTCCCGCGCGAATATATCCCGGCGGTGGAAAAGGGCATCCGTGACGTGGCCTCGTCGGGCCATCTCATTGGCTTCCCGCTGATCGACTTCAAGGCGACGCTGTATGACGGCGCCTATCACGACGTCGACTCCTCGGCACTGGCGTTCGAAATCACCGGTCGCGGCGCCATGCGCGAAGCTGCCGACAAGTCGGGCATCAAGATCCTCGAGCCGATCATGAAGGTCGAGGTGGTGACGCCGGAGGATTATCTGGGCGACGTGATCGGCGACCTCAACAGCCGCCGCGGCCAGATCCAGGGCACCGACACGCGCGGCAACGCGCAGGTGATCGAAGCCATGGTGCCGCTGGCCAACATGTTCGGTTACGTGAACAACCTGCGGTCCATGTCGCAGGGCCGCGCCCAGTACACCATGCAGTTCAGCCACTATGACGAGGTGCCGTCGAACGTGGCGGAGGAGATCAAGCTCAAGCTGGCTTGATTTTTCGGGAGAGCCGGCTAGTCAGCGCGCCTCAAGGTTCGCTGATTCGGCGCTTCCCAGTAGCTACCACCGCGCTGGCAGTTCCCGTTGGGCGCTGCCGAGATGAAATTTGAACGCTTCACACTGTTGAGCAAGGAAGAAGGTAAGGGCCATGGCCAAAGCCAAGTTCGAGCGGAACAAGCCGCACTGCAACATCGGGACCATCGGTCACGTTGACCATGGCAAGACCTCGCTGACCGCCGCCATCACCAAGGTGCTGGCCGAAACCGGTGGCGCCACCTTCACCGCCTACGACCAGATCGACAAGGCGCCGGAAGAGCGTGAGCGCGGCATCACCATCTCGACCGCCCACGTCGAGTATGAAACCAGCGACCGCCACTATGCGCACGTCGACTGCCCCGGCCACGCCGACTATGTGAAGAACATGATCACCGGCGCGGCGCAGATGGACGGCGCCATTCTGGTCGTGTCGGCCACCGACGGTCCGATGCCGCAGACCCGCGAGCACATCCTGCTGGCCAAGCAGGTCGGCGTGCCGGCCATGGTCGTGTTCATGAACAAGGTGGACATGGTCGACGACGAAGAAATCCTCGAGCTGGTGGAACTCGAAATCCGCGAGCTGCTGTCCAAGTATGACTTCCCGGGCGATGACATTCCGATCATCAAGGGCTCGGCCCTGTGCGCGCTGGAAGGCAAGAACGACAAGATCGGCCGTGAAGCCGTTCTGGAACTGATGCGCGCTGTCGACAGCTACATCCCGCAGCCGGAGCGTCCGCTGGACAAGCCGTTCCTGATGCCGATCGAAGACGTGTTCTCGATCTCGGGTCGCGGCACCGTGGTGACCGGCCGCGTCGAGACCGGCATCGTCAAGGTTGGCGAAGAACTGGAGATCGTCGGCATCCACGACACCCGCAAGACCGTCTGCACCGGCGTCGAAATGTTCCGCAAGCTGCTCGATCAGGGCCAGGCTGGCGACAACATCGGTGCGCTGCTGCGCGGCGTCGGCCGTGAAGAAGTCGAGCGCGGCCAGGTGCTGTGCAAGCCCGGCTCGATCAAGCCGCACACCGAGTTCACCGCCGAGGTGTACGTGCTGTCGAAGGACGAAGGTGGCCGTCACACGCCGTTCTTCGCCAACTATCGCCCGCAGTTCTATTTCCGCACCACCGACGTGACCGGCACTGTGGAGCTGCCGGAAGGCACTGAGATGGTGATGCCGGGCGACAACGTGCAGCTCAAGGTCAAGCTGATCGCCCCGATCGCCATGGACCAGGGCCTGCGCTTCGCCATCCGCGAAGGCGGCCGCACCGTCGGCGCCGGCGTGGTTGCTTCGATCATCAAGTGAGTGTAAGGGGCCGCTTCCCTTGGGAGGCGGCCCCGATTCGTGTGGCCATCCAAGGCCGCATAGCTGGGCCCCGCAGCTGACAACAGGGGCACGAGTTTCAAAGCGGCCGGTGCAACCCCGACCTTTCAGCCGGGGATGTGCTGGTCCGCTTTTTTTGAATGCCCGACGGCGGCAACGCCCGACGGTGCAAGCTGTTTGACAAGATTGGTGCCATGGACGCTCAGAATATCCGCATCCGCCTGAAGGCCTTTGACCACCGTGTGCTCGATCTGGCCACGGGCGAGATCGCCGACACCGCCAAGCGGACCGGCGCTGCCATCCGTGGCCCGATTCCGCTGCCGACGCGCTTCGAGAAGTTCACCGTGAACCGCTCGCCGCACGTCGACAAGAAGAGCCGTGAACAGTTCGAGGTGCGCACCTACAAGCGCCTCCTCGACATTGTTGACCCGACCCCGCAGACGGTGGACGCGCTGATGAAGCTCGATCTCGCCGCCGGCGTGGATGTGGAAATCAAGCTCGGCAAGTAACCACCTGACCAAATACGCGGAGCGACTTTGGAAGGGTCACGCCCCTCCACCCGGACACGGGATGGGGCCTCTGATGAAAGGAAACAGATCATGCGCACTGGCGTGATCGCGAAGAAAATGGGGATGACGCGGATCTTCCGCGAAGATGGCCGGCACATCCCGGTCACCGTTCTCGCACTCGAAAACAACCAGGTCGTGGCGGTGAAGACCGACGAGACCGATGGCTACACCGCCGTGCAGCTTGGCGCCGGCGTGAAGAAGGCCAAGAACACCAGCAAGCCGGAACGCGGCCACTTCGGCAAGGCCGAGGTGGAGCCCAAGGCCAAGGTGGCGGAATTCCGTGTCGCGGCCGATGCCGTGCTGGAAACCGGCGCCACCATCAGTGCCGATCATTTCGTGCCGGGTCAGCTGGTCGACGTCACCGGCATCACCCAGGGCAAGGGCTTTGCCGGCGCCATGAAGCGCTGGGGCTTCGGCGGTCTGCGCGCCACCCACGGTGTCTCGGTCTCGCACCGCTCGCACGGTTCGACCGGCAACCGCCAGGATCCGGGCCGCGTGTTCAAGGGCAAGAAGATGGCCGGGCACATGGGTGCCCGCCAGCGCACGCAGCAAAATCTCGAAATCGTCTCGACCGACGTCGAGCGCGGCCTGCTGTTCGTGATGGGCTCGGTGCCCGGCTCGAAGGGCGGCTGGCTGCTTGTCAAGGACGCGGTGAAGGTGCCGCGCAAGGCCGAGGCGCCCTATCCGGCCGCCCTCAAGTCGGTCGCCAATGATGCCGCCCCGGTTGAAGTGGCCGATGCCGCTCCGGCCGCCGGCGAAGAAACCACGGAGGCCTGATCATGAAGGTCCAGGTGAAGACCCTGACCGCGGCCGACGCCGGCGAAATCGAGCTGTCGGATGCCGTTTTCGGCAAGGAGCCGCGGCTCGACATCCTGCACCGCGTCGTGACGTGGCAGCTCGAAAAGCGCCGGGGCACGGCCCGCAAGGCGCGTGAACGCAGCGAAGTCGCCCGCACCGGCAAGAAGCTGGGCAACCAGAAGGGCGGCGGTCGCGCCCGCCACGGCAACCGCGCCGCGCCGCAGTTCATCGGCGGCGGCAAGGCCCACGGCCCGCGCGTGCGTGATTTCGATCCGTCGCTGAACAAGAAGATCCGCCGCCTCGGCCTGGCTACCGCCCTCTCTGTGAAGGCTCAGGAAGGCAAGCTGATCGTGGTGGAAGACCTGAACCTTGGCGAAGCCAAGACCAAGGCCTTCATCGCCTCGCTCGGCAAGCTGGGCATCACGTCCGGCCTGTTCATCGATGGCGCCGCCGTGGATGTCGGCTTCGCCCGCGCCTCGGCCAACGTTCCGCACATCGACGTGCTGCCGGCGATCGGCGCGAACGTCTACGACATCCTCAACCACGACACGCTGGTGCTCACCCGCGCCGCCGTTTCGGCTCTGGAGGCCCGGGTCAATGGCTGACATCGATCTCAAGCACTACGATATCGTGGTGAAGCCGGTGATCACCGAGAAGTCGACCTTGGTGAGCGAATTCAACCAGGTCGTCTTCCAGGTTGCCCGGGATGCCACCAAGCCGCAGATCAAGGCCGCCGTCGAAGCGCTTTATGGCGTCAAGGTGCTGGCCGTGAACACCATGGTGGCCAAGGGCAAGACCAAGCGCTGGCGTGGCCAGGAATATCGCCGCTCCGACGTCAAGAAGGCCGTGATCACGGTTGCCGATGGCGACCGGATCGACGTGACCACCAGCATCTAAGGGGCGGGACATGGCTCTGAAGAACTTCAACCCGACCAGCCCCGGCACCCGCGGCCTGGTGTTGATCGACCGCTCCGCCCTGCACAAGGGCCGCCCGGTCAAGGCGCTCACCGAAGGTCTGAAGAAGACCGGCGGCCGCAACAACAAGGGCCACGCCACCGCGCGCGGTATCGGCGGCGGTCACAAGCGCCTGTATCGCGTCGTCGATTTCAAGCGCCGCCTGTGGGACGTCGCCGCGACCGTCGAGCGGCTGGAATATGACCCCAACCGTTCGGCCTTCATCGCGCTCGTGAAGTATGCCGACAAGGCCGGCACCCAGGCCTACATCATCGCGCCGCAGCGCCTTGCCGTGGGTGATCAGGTGATCGCCGGCAAGAAGGTCGACGTGAAGCCGGGCAATGCCATGGAAGTCGGCCAGATGCCGGTGGGCACGATCGTCCACAATGTCGAGCTGAAGCCCGGCAAGGGTGGCCAGCTCGCGCGCGCTGCCGGCACCTTCGTGCAGGTGGTGGGCCGCGACAAGGGCATGGTGATCATCCGCCTCAACTCGGGTGAACAGCGCTATGTCCGGGCCGAGTGCATGGCCACTGTTGGCGCCGTTTCGAACCCCGACAACAGCAACCAGAACCTGGGCAAGGCCGGCCGCAACCGTTGGCTGGGCTATCGTCCGCTCACCCGCGGCGTCGCCAAGAACCCGGTCGACCACCCGCACGGCGGCGGTGAAGGCCGCACCTCGGGCGGCCGCCACCCGGTCACCCCGTGGGGCAAGCCGACCAAGGGCATGAAGACCCGTTCGAACAAGGCGACCGATCACATGATCATCCGGTCGCGCCACGCCAAGAAGAAGAGGTAAGGCCAGATGAGCCGCTCTGTCTGGAAGGGTCCGTTCGTGGACCTCTCGCTGCTGAAGAAGGCCGAAGCCGCGCAGGGCTCCGGTGCGCGCGCGCCGATCAAGACCTGGTCGCGCCGCTCCACCATCCTGCCGCAGTTCGTTGGCCTCACCTTCAACGTCTACAACGGCAAGAAGCACATCCCCGTGCTCGTGAACGAAGACATGGTGGGGATGAAGCTGGGCGAATTCGCGCCCACCCGCTTCTTCCCCGGCCACGCCGCTGACAAGAAGGGCAAGCGCTGATGTCCAAGCCCAAGTCCCCCCGCAAGGTCGGCGACCGCGAGGCGCTGGCCATTGCCACCACCATCCGCGGCTCGGCATATAAGCTGAACCTAGTGGCCGGCCTGATCCGTGGCCGCAAGGCCTCCGACGCGCTCAACATCCTCACCTTCTCGCGCAAGGCGATGGCCATTGACGTGAAGAAGGTGCTGGCCAGCGCTGTCGCCAATGCCGAGAACAACCACAATCTCGATGTCGACGCGCTCTATGTGAAGGAAGCCAGCGTCGGCAAGGCAATCACCATGAAGCGCTTCACGCCGCGCGCGCGTGGCCGGGCCGCCTCCATCCAGAAGCCGTTCAGCCGTCTGCGCGTCGTCGTGCGCGAAGCCGATGACGAGGGAGCAAACTAATGGGTCACAAGACGTCCCCCATCGGTCTGCGCCTGCAGATCAACCGCACCTGGGACAGCCGCTGGTTCGCCAAGGGCGATGACTATGGCAACCTGCTGCTGGAAGACCTGCGCATCCGCGAGTTCATCCTGAAGCATCACGCCCAGGCCGCCATCTCCAAAGTGGTGATCGAGCGTCCGGCCAAGCTGTGCCGCGTCTCCATCTATGCCGCGCGCCCCGGCGTGATCATCGGCAAGAAGGGCGCCGACATCGAGAAGCTGCGCAAGCAGATCGGCCAGATGACGCGCAGCGACGTGTCGCTGAACATCGTCGAGATCCGCAAGCCGGAAATCGATGCCAAGCTGGTCGCCGCCGGTGTGGCTGACCAGCTGGAGCGGCGCATCGCCTTCCGGCGCGCCATGAAGCGCGCCGTGCAGTCGGCGCTGCGGCTGGGCGCCGAGGGCATCAAGATCACCTGCTCGGGCCGCCTTGGTGGCGCCGAGATCGCCCGCACCGAATGGTATCGCGAAGGCCGCGTGCCGCTGCACACTCTGCGCGGCAATGTCGATTATGCCGAACACCAGGCCCACACCGCCTATGGCGTGTGCGGCGTGAAGGTGTGGATCTTCAAGGGCGAGATCCTTGGCCACGATCCGATGGCCCAGGACCGTCTGATGATGGAAGCCCAGACCTCTGGCGTCCGTCCGGCGCGCTGAGGAGTAGAGAGACATGCTGCAACCAAAGCGCACCAAGTTTCGCAAGGCCTTCAAGGGCCGCATCCATGGCAATGCCAAGGGCGGCACGGCGCTGAACTTCGGCGCCTTCGGCCTCAAGGCCATGGAGCCGGAGCGGATCACCGCCCGCCAGATCGAGGCGGCCCGCCGCGCCATCTCGCGCCACATCAAGCGCCAGGGCCGGCTGTGGATCCGCGTGTTCCCGGATGTGCCGGTGTCGTCCAAGCCTGCCGAAGTCCGCATGGGCTCGGGCAAGGGCTCGCCGGAATATTGGGTGGCGCGCGTCAAGCCGGGCCGCATCATGTTCGAGCTTGATGGCGTGCCGCAGGACGTGGCCGCCGGCGCCTTCGAACGCGCCGCCGCCAAGCTGCCGATCAAGACCAAGATGGTGGTCCGCCTCGGCGAGACCGCAAGCCAGGATTGAGGATGATGGCCAGCACCGATTTTTCCGAACTGAAGGTTGCCACTGACGACAGCCTTGCCAGCCAGCTCGCCGAGCTGAAGCGGGAGCAGTTCAACCTCAGGTTCCAGGCGGCCACCGGCCAGCTGGAACGCCCGGGCCGGGTGCGCGAAGTGCGCCGCACCATCGCCCGCATCAAGACGCTGCAATCGGCCCGCAAGGCCCAGCAGGCGGGAGCATAAGAGATGCCGAAGCGCGTGTTGCAGGGCACCTGCGTGTCCGACAAGGGCGACAAGACGGTGGTGGTGCTGGTGGAGCGCAAGGTTGCGCACCCCGTGTACGGCAAGATCATCCGTCGTTCGAAGAAGTATCACGCCCACGACGAGGGCAATGTGATCAAGGCCGGTGACACGGTGCGCATCGAGGAATGCGCGCCCGTCTCCAAGCTGAAGACGTGGAAGGTGCTGGAAAAGGTCGGCTGAGCCGACGTTCCAGTGAGTTTTGAACCGTCTGCCGGTCGGAATCGGCAGACTTGATGGAAGGATCGAACGCATGATCCAGATGCAGACGAACCTCGACGTGGCGGACAACAGCGGCGCCAAGCGGGTGATGTGCATCAAGGTCCTGGGTGGCTCCAAGCGCCGGTTCGCCGGCGTGGGCGACATCATCGTGGTGTCGGTCAAGGAAGCCCAGCCCAAGGGCAAGGTGAAGAAGGGTGACGTGCACCGCGCGGTCGTGGTGCGCACCGCCAAGGACATCCGCCGTGCAGACGGTTCGGTGATCCGTTTCGACAGCAATGCTGCCGTGCTGATCAACAAGAACGAGGAGCCGATCGGCACCCGTATCTTCGGGCCGGTGGTGCGCGAGCTGCGCGCGACCGGGCACATGAAGATCATCAGCCTTGCCCCCGAGGTGCTGTGATGAGCGCTGCCAAGATCAAGAAGGGTGACACGGTCATCGTCCTGTCCGGCAAGGACAAGGGCAAGGAAGGCACCGTGACCCGCAACCTGCCGCGCGAAGGCAAGCTGGTGGTGTCGGGCGTCAACCTGATCACCCGCCACAACAAGCCGTCGCAGGCCAACCCCAATGGCGGCATCGAGCGCGTGGAAGCGCCGATGGCCGCGTCGAAGGTGGCCATCAAGGACCCGACCACCGGCAAGCCGACCCGCGTCGGTTTCGCCGTGGTCGATGGCAAGAAGGTGCGCGTCGCCAGGAAGTCGGGAGCCGTGATCAATGGCTGAGAAACTCACACCGCGCATGCAGACGCTGTATGCGGAGCGCGTGCGCCCGCAGATGATCGAGCTGTTCGGCTACAAGAACCTGATGGAAGTGCCGAAGATCGAGAAGATCGTGCTCAACATGGGCGTCGGCGAAGCCACGCAGGACAAGAAGAAGGTCGAGCAGGCCGCCGGTGAAATGGCCCTGATCGCCGGCCAGCGTCCGGTGATCTGCCGCGCCAAGAAGTCGGTCGCCCAGTTCAAGCTGCGCGAAGGCATGCCGATCGGCTGCAAGGTCACGCTGCGCCGCGAGCGCATGTACGAATTCCTCGACCGGCTGGTGACCATCGCCCTGCCGCGCGTGAAGGATTTCCGTGGCTTGTCGCCGAAGTCGTTCGATGGCCGTGGCAACTATGCCATGGGCATCAAGGAACAGCTGATCTTCCCGGAGATCAACTATGACCGGATCGAGAAGATCCGCGGCATGGACATCATCGTGACGACGACCGCGAAGACCGACGATGAAGCGCGCGCCCTGCTCGCCCTCTTCGGCTTCCCGTTCGTTGGCTACACTCTTGAAAAGAAGGCGGCCTGAACCATGGCGAAGCTTTCGAGCATCAACAAGAACGAGCGTCGCAAGGCGCTGGTGGTGAAGTACGCCGGCAAATATGCCGTGCTGAAGGCGATCGCCAATGATGAAAGCCGTTCCGACGAGGAACGCTTCCTGGCCCGCCTGAAGATGGCCGAGCTGCCGCGCAACGCCAATCCGACCCGGGTCCGCAACCGTTGCGAACTCACCGGCCGGCCGCGTGCCTATTACCGCAAGTTCAAGCTCTCCCGTGTCATGCTGCGCGAACTGGCCAACAAGGGCCTGATCCCCGGCGTGACGAAGTCGAGCTGGTAAGGATAGACGAACATGTCGATGTCCGATCCCCTGGGCGATATGCTCACCCGGATCCGCAACGGCCAGCAGGCCAAGAAGGATTCGATCGTCACCCCGGCTTCGCGCCTGCGGGCCCGCGTGCTGGATGTGCTCCAGCGCGAAGGCTATATCCGCGGTTATGCGCCGCTGGCCGATGGCGCCCACCAGAATCTTCGGATCGATCTGAAGTATTTTGAAGGTCGCCCCGCCATCCAGCACCTTGCCCGCGTGTCCAAGCCCGGCCGCCGCGTCTATTCCGGCGCCACCGAGCTGCCGCGCGTGCGCAACGGCCTGGGCATCACCATCGTTTCGACGCCCCAGGGCGTTCTGTCGGACGCGGAAGCGCGCGAGAAGAACGTGGGCGGCGAAGTCCTCTGCCAGGTGTTCTGATCATGTCGCGCATCGGAAAGAAGGCAGTCCCGGTTCCGGCCGGTGTCACCGCCACCATCAATGACCGCATCCTGTCGGTGAAGGGCCCCAAGGGCGAGATGTCGATGCCGCTGGTGGATGACATCAGCTACACCATCGATGGTGCCCAGATCGCCGTGCAGCCGGCCAACGACACCAAGCGGGCGCGGGCCTTCTGGGGCATGCAGCGCACTCTGGTGTCCAACCTGGTCACTGGCGTGTCCGACGGCTTCACCAAGGTCCTGGAAATCACCGGCGTCGGCTATCGCGCCTCTGTGCAGGGCAAGAACCTGAAGCTGCAGCTGGGCTACAGCCACGACGTCGATTTCCCGATCCCGGACGGTATCACCATCAAGACGCCGGACCAGACGACGGTGGAAATCAGCGGTGCCGACAAGCAGCGCGTGGGCCAGGTCGCCGCCGAGATCCGCCGCTGGCGCAAGCCGGAGCCGTACAAGGGCAAGGGCATCAAGTATCGCGGCGAGTATATCTTCCGCAAGGAAGGGAAGAAGAAATGAGCAAGCTCACCCCCTTCGAGCAGCGCCGGCGCCGGGTGCGCACGGCCATCCGCCTCAAGTCGAGCGGCCGTCCGCGGCTGTCCATCCACCGCTCCTCGCAGCATATCTATGCCCAGATCATCGACGACGCCAAGGGCGTCACGCTGGCCGCGGCATCGACCCTGGAGAAGGACGTGCGCGGGGCCACCGGCGCCACCACCGACGCGGCGACCGAAGTCGGCAAGCGCCTGGCCGAGCGGGCCAAGGCGGCTGGCGTGTCGGCCGTGGTGTTCGATCGCGGTGGTTTCCTGTTCCATGGCCGCGTGAAGGCACTGGCCGATGGCGCCCGCGAAGGCGGGCTGGAGTTCTGACATGAGCGATGAAATCGAAGTTGCCGGCGCAGCGCCGGAAGCCGAAGGCCGGGGTCCCGGTGGGGGCAGGGGTCCGCGCGGTGGCCGTGGCGGCGATCGCGGCCGCGGTGGTAACCGTGGCGGCGGCGAGCGTGG
>NZ_WMHO01000219.1 GCF_010994245.1 Sandarakinorhabdus rubra | reverse complement strand
CCGCTGCCGTGGCCGAGTGGCTGGCCGGCAACGGCGAGCGCGTGGCCCGGCTGGCTGGCGCCTGCGCTCGCGCCCGCGACGGCGGCGCCACCAGCGCGGCAATGCTGGCTCATATCGCCGGGCAGGCGCGCGCAGCACTGGCTTGACAGCGCGCCAACAGATGCCCGGCATTGAGTTGCCCGCGCCGGCCTGCCCCCCTTGTTGCCGGCGCGCGCGCCTGCTAGCGGCAGGGCCATGTCCGTAACCGCCGACACCGTCAGGAAGATCGCCCGTCTCGCCCGCATCGCCGTCACCGACGACGAGGTGCCGGGGCTGACCGAGCAGCTGAACGGCATCCTGGGCTGGATCGAACAGCTGGGCGAGGTGGACACCACAGGCGTGGCCCCCATGGCCAGCGTGATGCCCGGCCAGTTGCGCTGGCGCGAGGACGTGGTGACCGATGGCGGCATCGCCGAAAAGGTGCTGGCCAACGCGCCGGACGCCGCCAGCGGCTTTTTCGCCGTGCCCAAGGTGATCGAATGAGCGCGCTGACTGAATTGTCGCTGGCCGAGATGAAGGCCGGGCTGGCCGCACGCCAGTTTAGCGCTGTCGAGCTGACGCAGGCGCATCTCGACCAGATGGCCGCCAGCCGCCACCTCAATGCCTTCATCGTCGAGACGCCGGAGCTGGCGCTGGCCCAGGCGAAGGCCGTGGACGACGGCACGCGCGGCGGGCCGCTCGCCGGCATCCCGCTCGGCATCAAGGACCTGTTTGCCACCGAAGGCGTGCAGACGACGGCGGCGTCCCGCATCCTCGAAGGTTTCGTGCCGCGCTATGAATCCGGCGTCACCGCCAACCTGCTGCGCGATGGCGCGGTGTTTCTGGGCAAGCTCAACATGGACGAGTTTGCCATGGGCTCGTCGAACGAGACCAGCGCCTTCGGCAGGGTGATCAACCCGTGGAAGGCGAAAGGCTCGGATGCCGAACTGGTGCCGGGCGGCTCGTCCGGCGGCTCGGCGGCGGCTGTGGCGGCGCGGCTGGTCGCGGGCGCCACCGGCACCGACACCGGCGGCTCGATCCGTCAGCCCGCTGCCTTCGTGGGCATCGCCGGCATCAAGCCCACCTATGGCCGGGCCTCCCGCTGGGGCACGATTGCCTTTGCCTCCAGCCTCGATCAGGCGGGGCCAATGGCGCGCACCGTCACCGATTGCGCGCACCTGCTCACCTCGATGTGCGGCTTTGATCCGCGCGATTCGACCAGCCTTGATCTGCCGGTGCCGGATTTCGCCGCCGGCCTCACCGGCAACCTGAAGGGCAAGCGCGTCGGCATTCCGGCCGAATATCGCCTCGACGGCATGGATGCCGAGATCGCCGCCCTGTGGGATGCCGGCATCGCCTGGTTGAAGGACGCCGGCGCCGAGATCGTGCCGGTTTCGCTGCCGCACACGAAGTACGCGCTGCCCACCTATTATATCGTGGCGCCGGCCGAAGCCTCGTCCAACCTCGCGCGCTATGATGGCGTGCGCTATGGCCTGAGGGTCACGCCGCCGGGCGGCAATGTGCAGGACATGTATGCCGCCACCCGCGCCGCAGGCTTTGGCCGCGAGGTGAAGCGGCGCATCATGATCGGCACCTATGTGCTGTCGGCCGGCTTCTATGATGCCTATTACACCCAGGCCCAGAAGGTCCGGGCGCTGATCGCACGCGATTTCGAACAGGCGTTCGAGCGCTGCGACGTGCTGTTGACGCCCACGGCGCCCAGCCCGGCCTTTGCCTTTGGCGCGAAGGCCGATCCGATCGCCATGTATCTGAACGACGTCTTCACCGTGCCGGCCAGCCTCGCTGGCCTGCCGGCGATGAGCGTTCCGGCCGGGCTGTCGGCGAGCGGGCTCCCGTTGGGCCTGCAGATCATCGGCCGGCCGCTCGACGAGATGGGCGTGCTCGATGCCGGCCTCGCCATCGAGCGTGCCGCCGGCTTCACGGCGCGGCCGTGACGGACCAAGCCGGCAGCGCGGCCCTGCCGGCTGCTGCCGGGCCCTTGCCACTCATCAGCATAGTCGTGCCGGTCTTCAACGAAGAGGCCAGCATCGATCTGTTCCTGGCCGCCATCGCCCCGGTTCTGGACGGCATCGATCCCGCCTGGGAAGTGGTGTTCGTCAACGATGGTAGCCGCGACGGCACGCTGGCGGCGCTGCGGGCGGCGGCCGCGCGCGAGCCACGGGTGCGGGCCATCGACCTGTCGCGCAACTATGGCAAGGAGGTCGCGCTGTCGGCCGGCCTCGATCATGCCCGCGGCCGGGCGGTGGTACCGATGGATGTGGACCTGCAGGACCCGCCCGAACTGCTGGCCGAGATGGTGGCGCGCTGGCGCGAGGGTTATGACGTGGTGCTGGCCTGCCGCAGCGATCGGACCAGCGACGGTTACCTGAAGCGCACCACAGCGCGAATGTTCTATTCGCTGATCGGCCGGCTGTCGGACACGCCGATCCCGGCCGATGTCGGCGACTATCGCCTGATGGATGCCAGCGTCGCAGAGGCGCTGCGGCGCTATCCGGAGCGGATGCGCTTCATGAAGGGGCTGTTCGCCCATGTCGGCTTCCGCACCGCCACGGTGGAGTATGTGCGGGCGCCGCGCGCGGCCGGCGAGACGAAGTTCAACGGCCGCAAGCTGTTCAACCTGGCGCTGGAAGGCATCGTGTCCTTCTCCACCCTGCCGCTGAAGATCTGGACCTACATTGGCCTGGCCGCGGCGCTGCTTGCGGTGGCCTATCTGGTGTTCCTGATTGCCGACACGCTGATCAACGGTGTCGACGTGCCCGGCTATGCCTCGCTCCTGTCGGTCATGCTGTTCTTCAACGGGCTGATGCTGATGGGGCTGGGCGTGCTGGGGGAATATGTCGCCCGCATCTTCATCGAGGTGAAGGGCCGGCCGCTCTACCTGGTGCGCGAGCGCATCGGCGACTGACCGCGCCGCAGGTCCCTCAGGCCTTTCGCGCCAGCACCATGGCGGTGGTGCCGCCCAGCCGGTTCAGCCGCATCACCGGCACTTCGGCAGCGCACAGGCCGGACAGCAACCCATTCAGCAGCGGCGGCACCCGACCCATGTCGCTGGCCGGGGCCTGGCCGGCGCGCGTCAGGCGGCGAACGCCACGCACTGCCGCCACCATCGGCAGTACGCCACCATAGAAATAATGGCCGGCCACGATGGACAGCCCTGCGGCGCGCAGCACAGCCTCGATGCCGGCCAGCGTGTAGCGGCGATAATGTTCCAGGAACACGTCGTGGCCGCTCCACAGCCACATGAAGGCCGGCACGGTGATCAGGAAATGCGTGCCGGGCTGCACCTTGCCGGCATAATCGGCGACCAGGCCGACATCGTCGGCCACATGCTCGATCACGTCCATCATCAGCACCAGGTTGGCATCGGTGAGCCCGATGCTGGTGCGGAACCGGATCGGTCGCCCGGCCTCGGTTTCCTCGCTGTCGGCCGGATAGCCAAGGTCAACGCAGGTGGCCTGACTGCTGCGCCCGGCACGGATGAGCGCGCGCGAGAAATAGCCCGAACCGGCCCCCACATCGAGGACGTGGCCGGCGGCGACATCACGGGTGGCTGCCAGCAGGGCGGCGCGCTTGGCCGTGTAATACCAGTGGGTTGCCACCTGGTCGCCCAGCAGATGTTCTTCTTTCAGATCCACGATGCGCCCATGAGTTCAGTTGAACACCCAGCGCCGCTGCAGCGCGAACGTGGCCAGCGGCGTGACGAGGATGATAGGCAGCGCCGGCGTCCAGTCCGGCCAGCCGGCGCGCACCACCATCAGCCAAACGAAGCCCTGATTGAGCGCATAGCCCACCGCGTTGACCGCCACAAAGCGCCCGAAGCGCTGCGCCGGCTGGCTGCGCGCGCCATGGCCCTGAAAGGTGAAGCGATCATGGGCGCGATAGGCGACCAGCATGGCCCCGGCATAGGCCAGGGTCAGGCTGAGAAACGGGTCGAGCCCGCTGCGGACGAGCAGCACATAAGCGCCAGCCGTCGCCAGCGTCATCGCCATCCCGACCAGCCCGAACCGCAGCAGCTGGCCAACGATGCCCTTGTTCGGATCGTTCATCGCAGGTTCGCCCCGCGCGCATCGAGCAGGCGGAAGCGACCAGCCTCGCTCAGGACTGGCAGGCGCGTTTCCGGCCATGGCGTGTCGGGCGCTGCCTTGCAGATCAGCAGGGCATCAAAGCCGGCGCTGGCCAGGATGGCGGCCACCCGCGCCTGGCGGTCGGCCTCGCTGCCGGTACCGCCGGTTCTGGGGCCGGCCGCGCGCAACTGCTGCATCGCCGGC
>NZ_WMHO01000218.1 GCF_010994245.1 Sandarakinorhabdus rubra | reverse complement strand
GGCCTCGCCCGCCGCCCAGGCGCGGCCCAGCGCGGCGGCCGTCTCGCCGTCGCCGCCGAGCAGGCGCGCGGCCAGTGCAAACAGGCACCCGCCGCCGTCGACATGACTGGCCGGCACGTCATCACTGCCGATCAGGCCGAGCCAGCGGTCCTCCAGCCCGGCAAGCTCCGCGCCCGACACGGCGGGCAGCGCATGGGCCAGCAGGGCCTGCAGCAGCGGCTGCGCCGGCGCCGTGCCAGCATCCAGTTCGCCCAGGCGTTCCCGCCACCAGGCCAGCCGGATCTCGCCGATCAGCGGCTCGCTGGTGGTGGCGACCAGCTGGGCCAGTTCGCAATCGAGCGCGAACAGCGCGATGAGGCCCGGCCGGGCCGCTGCCGGCGCATAGAGACACGCCAGCCAGCGATCCCGGTCGCGGGCCTGCAGTTCGGCGGTGATGATGGCAAGGTCGTTCAGGCCAAAATCCCCAAGCGCTTCAGGCCTCAGGCCGGCCCGACCCGGAAGGCGCACAGCTTGTTGCCATCGGGATCGCGGAAATAGGCGGCATAGAAGGCCTGCGGGCCATCGTCGCCACGCACGCCGGGGCCACCTTCATCGCTGCCGCCCGCTGCCAGTGCGGCCTGGTACATTGCATCCACCTTTGCGCGGGTATCAACCGCGATGGCGATCATGGCGCCGTTGCCAGCGGTGGCCGGCTTGCCATCGAACGGCGGCCCGATGGCCACCATCGGGGCCGTCCAGCTGGTGCCCCAGGCCACGGCGCCGGTCGGAAACTCCATCAGCCGGCCGATGCCGACACTGGCGAACACGGCATCATAGAAGGCAAAGGCGCGCGGCAGATCATTGCTGCCAAACATCGAATAGCCGATCATGGTCGAACCTCCTCGCAGTGGAGACTCAAGCCTGCCACGACCGCCGCCGCCGCGCCATTCCCCGCCAGGTCATCGCGCCAGTTCTGCCACGATGATGTCCTCGGCCGGCGTGAAGTGCGAGACTAGGCGGGGGGCCTTGAACGGATCGCTGGCGCTGCCGGTCAGTGCATAGGCGATCACCCGGCCGCCCGCCGGATCCACCCACAGACCAGCCAACAGCCCATAGGCATCACCCAGGTGCCCCCACCAGCGCGCGCCCGGGGGATTCGGGGCAACCGGCTGGTCGCTGGCGCCGGCCTTGCCCGAAAGGCACTGCGGCCCGGCGCCATAGCAGAGCATCTGGCCGTCATAATCATCGCCTGGCACCGGTCCGCCAGCCTGCCAGACGGGCGTCATCATCGCTTTCACCGTTTCGGGTTTCAGCAGCCGCACGCCGTCAACCTCGCCGCCGCGCAGCAGCAGCCGGCCAATGGTGGCCAGATCGTTGAGGCTGATGCGCAGGCCACCCTGGGGCGAGAAGAGCGTGCCGTTGGTGCCCGTCACATAGGCATCGAGCGCGCAGCCGGCGCGGCTCGCCACCGGGCAGGCCGGGCGCTCGCCCTTCAGGTCATCCACCTGCGCCACCCAGGGCCCGGCGGGGTTCCAGTTGGCCTCGTCACGGCCCTTCCTGTAGAGCACGGCGGCGCGCGCGATGCCGGCCTCCGACACGCCCTGCCAGTTGTAGCCGGCGTCCAGCCGCAATGGCTCCAGCACCAGCCGGCGCATCAGCCGGTCGAAACGCTCGCCGGTCGTCGCCTCCATCACGGTGGCGATCAGGCCGTAGTTCAGGTTCGCATATTCGAAGCGCCCGCCGGGCGCGGCCGGGCCCCAGTGCTGCGGGGTCAGCCGGTCCCGCAGCGCGTCTTCCAGCGCAAAGCCATAGCCGGGGCCATCGACAATGCCGCTGGTGTGCGAGAGCAATTGGCGCAGCGTCACCGGCACGTTCGCATGCGCCGGGTGGCGCAGACGCCAGCCCAGGACACGCGAGACATCTGCATCGAGATCGAGCCGGCCCTGCTCCACCAGCCGCCACACCGCGATTGCCACCACCAGCTTGGAGACCGAGGCGACGCGCACCGGGCTGTCCAGCGTCAGGCGGCGGCCGACGGCGATGTCGGCAAACCCATGCGCCTCGGCCCTCACGATGCCATCGCGGGTGGCGACAAGGCCGACCACGCCGGCCAGCTGCGGCGCGCGCGTGTCTGTCCCGGCCACGAGGTCGGCGAGTGGGTTGGCTGCGGCAGGACCGGCCAGCCACAGCAGCAGAACGGCGAACAGGCGCAGCATCTTGCCGTCTATAGGCAGCGCGCCTGTGCTGCGCTAGCCTGCCCGGCATGACGATGAGATTGGCCATTGGCCTGATGTCCGGCACATCGATGGACGGGATCGATGCCGCGCTGCTGGAAACCGATGGCGAGGGGGTGGTCAACCCGCAGGCCTTCATGTTCTTCGCCTACGAGCCGGATTTCCGCCAGCGGTTGCGCGCTGCCATGGCGCGCGCGCTCGAACTGGTGGCGCCCGGGCGCGATCCGCTGATCGATGCGGTGGAACAGGAATTGACTGGCCTGCACGCCATGGCCGTGCACCGGCTGCTGGCTGCAACCCACACCCGCCGCGACGACGTGGCGGTGATCGGCTTTCACGGCCAGACCATCGCGCACCGGCCCGACAGAAACGGCAATCTGGGCGGCTGGACCTGGCAGATCGGCGATGGCGCGACGCTGAAGGCCGCCACCCGCATTCTAGTCGCCCATGATTTCCGCAGCGCCGATGTCGCCGCCGGTGGCCAGGGCGCGCCGCTGGCGCCTGGCTATCACCGGGCGCGTTCTGAGGAGATTGGGCGCCCGCTGGGCGTGCTGAACCTCGGCGGCGTCGGCAACCTCACCTGGTTTGCCGAGGATGGACGCTGGGGCAGCTTCGATACCGGACCGGGCAACGCCTTGATCGACGACTGGGTGCGCACTTACACGGGGCGCGCCTTTGACGAGGATGGTCAGGTGGCGGCGAGCGGCATCACCCACGACAATGTGCTGATGACGCTCACCGACAATCCTTGGTTCGACGCGCCGCCGCCCAAATCGCTGGACCGCAATGCCTGGGACATCGGCGCCCTGCGCGGCCTGTCACCGGGCGATGGCGCGGCAACGCTGACCGCCTTCACGGCCGAGACGGTGCGTCTCGCGCTGGGCCATGTGCCGCCGATTGGCCGCCTGCTGGTGACCGGCGGTGGCCGACTCAACCCAGTGCTGATGGCCGAGATTGCGCGCCGCTGCGGCGTACCCGTCGAGCCGGTTGAGGCGGTCGGCTGGAACGGTGACGCGCTGGAGGCCGAAGCCTTTGCCTGGCTGGCCGTGCGGGTGCTGGACGGCAAGCCGCTAAGCTGGCCGGAGACGACGGGCGTGCTGAAGCCGATGCCGGGCGGGCGGGTGGCTTAGCGGCCGCCGTTCGCCAGCCTCATGTCAAGGTAACCATCCACGCTGCCCATCAACAGCTCCATCTCGTTCTGGAAGAAGTGGTTGGCGCCGGGAATCGTGTCGTGGTGGATGGTGATGTGCTTCTGCGTCTTCAGCTTTTCGACCAGCTTGAGGACGGCCGGCGGCGGCACCACTTCGTCTGACGCGCCGTCGATGATGATCCCGCTCGACGGGCAGGGCGCCAGGAACGAGAAATCATACATGTTGGCCGGCGGCGCGATCGAGATGAAGCCCTTGATCTCGGGCCGGCGCATCAGCAGCTGCATGCCGATCCAGGCCCCGAAGGAAAAGCCCGCCACCCAGGTGGTGTGGGCTTCCGGGTTGAACTGCTGCAGCCAGTCGAGCGCGCTGGCGGCATCCGACAGCTCGCCGATGCCGTTGTCGAACGTGCCTTGCGACCGGCCAACACCGCGGAAGTTGAAGCGCAGCGTCGCAAAGCCGCGCTTCACGAACGTCTGATAGAGGGCCAGCACGATCGGGTGGTTCATTGTGCCCTGCGCCGGGTGCGGCTGCAGGATGATCGCCACCGGCGCGCGCGGGGATGTGCCCGGCTGGTAACGGCCTTCGAGGCGCCCTTCCGGGCCGGCGAGAATCACTTCGGGCATGGCGTTTGCATTCTCTGGCACATTGGGGGAGATGCGCCCTATATGGCGGTGGACAGTGCTGTTGCAATGAAAAGCCACATCTATCTCGATCATGCCGCCACCACGCCGGTGACGGCGGCCGCGCAGGTCGCGGTGCTGGAGGCGCTGGCGCTGCTGGGCAATCCGGCCAGCGTGCATGCCGGCGGACGCGCCGCGCATGCGCTTCTGGAACGCAGCCGCGATGCCGTGGCGGCCTTTGCCGGTGCCGCCCCCGAGCAGCTGGTGTTCACCAGCGGCGGCACCGAGGCGCTGGCGCTGGCGCTGCATGGCGCCCGGCTGGAGGGC
>NZ_WMHO01000217.1 GCF_010994245.1 Sandarakinorhabdus rubra | reverse complement strand
CCGCGACGCCGTGCGGCTGCCGTCGCTGCCCTCGCCGCCGCCGCCCGGCCTCACCGTCTGGCTGCGGCGCACGCCCTAGGCACCAGACCGACGGCGAGGACGCCTCACTCCCACTCGATGGTGCCGGGCGGTTTCGATGTATAGTCGTAGACGACGCGGTTGATGCCCTTGACCTCGTTGACGATGCGGGTGGCCACGCGGGTCAGGAAGCCGGAGTCGAAGGGATAGACGTCCGCCGTCATGCCATCGACGCTGGTGACCGCGCGCAGGCCGCAGACACGGTCATAGGTGCGGCCATCGCCCATCACGCCGACGGTGCGCACCGGCAGCAGCACGGCAAAGGCCTGCCAGATCTCGTCATAGAGGCCGGCCTTGCGGATTTCCTCGAGATAGATGGCATCGGCCTTGCGGAGCGTGTCGCAGGCTTCCTTCGTCACCTCGCCGGGGATGCGGATGGCGAGGCCGGGGCCGGGGAACGGATGGCGGCCGACGAAGGCCGGCGGCAGGCCGAGCTCGACGCCCAGCCGGCGCACCTCGTCCTTGAACAGCTCTCGCAGCGGCTCCACCAGCTTCATGTTCATGCGTTCGGGCAGCCCGCCGACATTGTGGTGGCTCTTGATCGTGACACTGGGCCCGCCGGTGAACGAGACACTCTCGATGACGTCGGGGTAAAGCGTGCCCTGCGCGAGGAACTCGGCCCCGCCGATCTTCTGCGCTTCGGCTTCGAACACCTCGATGAAGGTCTTCCCGATGAACTTGCGCTTGGCCTCGGGGTCGGTGACGCCGGCGAGGCCATCCAGGAACAGCGCTTCGGCCTCCACGTGGACCAGCGGGATATGATAATGCTCGCGGAACAGGCTCACCACCTGTTCGGCCTCAGCCGCGCGCATCAGGCCGTGATCGACGAACACGCAGGTCAGTTGGTCGCCGATCGCTTCATGGATCAGCACGGCAGCGACCGCCGAATCGACCCCGCCCGACAGGCCGCAGATCACGCGGCCGGTGCCCACCTGTTCGCGGATCTCGGCGATCTTGGCGGCGCGAAAGCCGGCCATCGACCAGTTGGGGGTGATGCCGCAGACCTGCGTGACGAAGGTTTTCAGCAGCGCCGCACCATCGGGCGTGTGCACCACTTCCGGGTGGAACTGCACGCCGTAGCGACGGGCCTCGTCGTTGGCGATGGCGGCAAAGGGCGCGCCGGCGCTGGTGGCCACCGCGCGGAAACCGGGCGGGATCGCCTCGATGCGGTCACCATGGCTCATCCACACCGTCGGCCGGTCGCCCTTGGCCCAAACCCCGGCGAAGAACGCGCAATTATCGACAATGTCGATCTCTGCGCGGCCGAACTCGCGGTGATCGGAAGCGACGACGGCGCCGCCCAGCTGGTGGCACATCGCCTGTTCGCCATAGCAGATGCCGAGCAACGGAACGTTGGCCGCGAGAATTTCATCGGGGATGCGCGGGCCGTTGGCGTCACTGACATTGGCCGGGCTGCCCGACAGGATGACACCCCGAGGACGCATCCGCTGATAGGCTTCGGCGCCGCGGGCGAAGGGCACGATCTCGCAATAGACGCCCACCTCGCGGATGCGCCGGGCGATCAGCTGCGTCACCTGGCTGCCGAAATCGAGGATCAGGATCGAATCGTCTGGTGTGTCCATCGCGGGCGCTTAAGGCGTGACCACCAATGGCGCAAGCCGGTCCCGCCAGGCCGCTGGCAGCGGCGTGGGCCGGCGCGTCTCGCGGTCGACATAGACATGCACGAAGTGGCCTTCCGCTGCCGGGCCCTCGTGGCCGGCGCTGAACAGGCCCACTTCCCAGCGCACGCTGCTGTTGCCCAGCTTCGTGATGCGGATGCCGGCTTCCACCACCTCAGGAAAGGCGACGCTGCGGTGGTAGCGGCAGCCGGTTTCGACGACGAGGCCGATGGGATTGCCGGCATGGATGTCGAGCAGGCCCGCCTCCACCAGCCAGGCATTCACCGCCGTGTCGAACCAGCTGTAGTAAACCACGTTGTTGACGTGGCCATAGGCATCGTTGTCCATCCAACGGGTGGGGATGGCGCGGAAGGCGCGATAGTCGGAACGGCCAGACGGCGGCATGGTCATGGCCGAACGCCTACCAAGAAAAAACCCCGGCCGAAACCGGGGTTCTTCAGGGGGATGGTGGAGCCTAGCGGGATCGAACCGCTGACCTCTACAATGCCATTGTAGCGCTCTCCCAGCTGAGCTAAGGCCCCGCACCATTTCGCTGCGGACGCTGCTGCTGGCAGCAGCGCCGGGAGCGGCCGGTTAGGCGAAACAGGGGCGGCTGGCAAGCCCCTTTTCGGCAAACTCAGTTCTCGTCGTCCTCGCCTTCCGAGACGACGCCCAGATCATCATCGTCGCCCAGATCGACATCGCCATCGGCCTGGCCGGCCTCCACGTCGGTGTCGAGATCCAGATCCTCGTCCACCGCCACCACCTCATCGGCGCCGGCTTCCACCTGCGGCTTGGCGGCTTCGAACGGCGTCGTCTGCTTGGACTTCAGGATCGGTTCCGGCGCCCAGGCAAAGCCGCAGGAAATGCAGGTCACCGGATCGTCCTTGCCCAGATCATAGAAGCGGGTGTTGCACTTCGGGCAGGCACGCTTGGTGCCCCATTCTGCCTTGACCATATCGTCTCCGTGCTGCCGGGCCGGTGGGTTGCGCGCCGACCGGGCACATGTGCTGGGGCCGGGAACGGCAGGCCCGTCCCGGAAAGACCGGCGCATTGCCACAGGCGGCAAGCCCTGTCAAAGCGCCCGAAAAGCAGCAGGACATCATGCGCCACGCCGACGCCCAGACCCAGCCACTCTCCCTCACCGCCCCCGGCCCGCTGGCCGGAGACGTGACGGTGCCGGGCGACAAGTCGATCAGCCACCGGGCGCTGATGCTGGGCGCGCTGGCGGTGGGGACAAGTCGCGTCACTGGCCTGCTGGAGGGCGAGGATGTGCTGGCCACCGCTGCTGCCATGCGGGCCATGGGGGCGGACATCGTGCGCAACGGTCCAGGCGACTGGCAGATCAACGGCGTTGGCGTCGGCGGCCTGCTGCAGCCGGGCCAGGCGCTCGACATGGGCAACAGTGGCACCTCCACGCGGCTGTTGATGGGGCTGGTCGCCAGCCACCCGATCAGCGCCACCTTCGTCGGCGATGCCAGCCTGTCCGGACGGCCCATGGGCCGGGTGATCACGCCCTTGTCGCTGATGGGCGCAGCCATCACCGCCACCCCCGGCCCCGGCGGCCGCCAGACCCTGCCGCTCACCCTCACCGGTGTCTGCCCGGCAATCCCCTTGCGCTACACGCTGCCGGTCGCCTCGGCGCAGGTGAAATCGGCCATCCTGCTCGCCGGTCTCAACACGCCGGGCGAGACGGTGGTGATCGAGCCGGTCCCCACCCGCGATCACAGCGAGCGGATGCTGGCCGGCTTCGGCGCGGCGCTGTCGGTCACACAGGCGCCGGAGGGCCGGATCATCACCCTGCGCGGCGAGGCCGAGCTGAAGCCGCAGAGCATCGTGGTGCCGGGCGACCCGTCATCGGCCGCCTTCCCAATGGTGGCGGCGCTGATCGTGCCGGGCAGCGACGTGATCATCCGCAATGTCGGCATCAACCCCACCCGCGCCGGGCTGATCACGGTGCTGCAGGCGATGGGCGGCGACATCACGCTGCTGAACGAACGCAGCGTTGGCGGCGAGCCGGTGGCCGATCTGCAGGTGCACCACTCGGCGCTGACCGGCATCGAGGTGCCGCCGGAAGGCGCGCCGTCGATGATCGATGAATATCCCGTCCTGTTCGTCGCCGCTGCTTTCGCGAAGGGCCGCACCGTTATGCGCGGGCTGGAGGAACTGCGGGTGAAGGAATCGGATCGCATCGCGGTGATGGCGCAAGGCCTGAAAGCCTGCGGCGTTGCCTGCGAGGAAGTCGAGGACGGCCTGATCGTGGACGGGCGCGGGGGCGATCCGGTGCCCGGCGGCGCCACCATCGCCGCCCACCTCGATCACCGCATCGCGATGAGCTTTGCAGTGCTGGGCCTCAACGCGCGAGCGCCGGTGACGATCGACGATGCCCGTCCGATCGCGACGAGCTTTCCGACGTTCGTGCCGATGATGGAAGCGCTTGGCGCAGCAGCACAGCGCTGATCGCCTGCGCGGCGCTGCCGTCGCCATAGGGCAGCGCCGGCCGCGCCATGCGGGCGCGCCGCTCCGCATCGCCCAGCACCGCGCGCGCCGCCGCCAGGATGGCTGACGGCTCGGCGCCCACCAGCACCGCATTGCCGCTCGCCAGCCCCTCGGGCCGTTCC
>NZ_WMHO01000216.1 GCF_010994245.1 Sandarakinorhabdus rubra | reverse complement strand
CGCTGCGCCCCGTCGAGGCGGCCTCCACCTCGGTCACCGGCACGCCCTCGAACAGGCCGGGAAAGCGCCGGCCGCGCGCATCGGTAACGAGGTGCACGCCGTGCCCGCGCGCCATCAGCTCCAGCGCCAGGCAATGCGCCGGCACCATGTGCCCGCCGGTGCCGCCAGCGCACAGCACATAGGTGCCGCCGGGGCCGGGAGTCAGCTGGCGTGGACTATCGGTCATGCCGCCCCCATCCGGACGGCGCCCGACCCCGCCTGAGCCCACGCCTGGCCCTTCAGGAACGGGTTGCAGCGGGTCAACGCCAGCAGCAGCCCGGCGCCCAGCGAGATGGCGAGGAACGAGGATCCGCCGTGGCTGATGAACGGCAGCGTCATGCCCTTCGACGGCAGCAGCGACAGGTTGACCATCATGTTGATGGACGCCTGCAGGCCGAACTGGGTCGCGAGACCGGCGGTGGCGAGGAAGACGAAGGGCTCCTCCTCGTCCATCGCCACGAGCAGCGCGCGCACCACCAGCCCCATGAACAGCCCGGCCAGCAGGAAGCAGGCGACCAGCCCGAACTCCTCGCCGATCACCGAGAAGATATAGTCGGTCTGGGCCTCGGGCAGGCGGAACTTCATGCGGCCCTCGCCCGGCCCGGTGCCGAGCCAGCCGCCGGCGCGGAAGCAATCGAGCGCCTTGTCGATCTGGAACGTGTCGCCGGCGCCGGTGACGAACTTGTCGATGCGCGAGGCAAAGTGATCGAGGGTGAAATAGGCCGCGATCAACGCAACGACCCCCAGCGCGGCGAGGATGCCGATGATGGTGAATGACAAGCCGGCCAGCATGGCCTGCACCAGCCACACGGCGGCGATCAGCGCGGACTGGCCGACATCGGGCTGGGCGATCAGGCAGATCACCGCCATGGCCAGCACCGCGGCCGAGATCTGCATGGTGGGCAGGCTGCTGTCCTCGACCTTCAGGCTGAGCAGCCAGGCGGTGGTGACGATGAAGCAGGGCTTGAAGAATTCCGACGGCTGGAACTGGAAGCCGGGCAGCTGGATCCAGCGTGTCGCGCCGTTGGCGCCGCCGCCGATGAACGGCACCAGCACCAGCGCCACCAGGCACAGCGCCGTGCCCAGCACCGCAAGCCGCCTCAACATGCGGACATCGAGCATGGAGGTGGCCAGCATCAGCGGCACGCCCAGCGCCACCCAGCCAAGCTGGCGATAGAGGAAATGCAGATCATCATAGCGGAAGCTGGTGCCCGACAGGCGGCGGGCTGCGGCCGGCGAGGCGGCGGCCACCGCCACGATGCCGGCAGCGATCAGCGCGAAGATGAGGATCAGCAGCGTCTTGTCGATCGTCCAGAACCAACGGCCCCAAATCGAGCGGTCGCCGCGCGACAGGGCAGCGGCGAGCGGCCTGCCGCGATTGCCGTTCGCCCGGCCCCTGCCGAAATCGGCCATGCTGCTGCCCCCGATCACGCCGCCGCCTCCTTGAGTGCTGCCACGGCATCGCGGAAGGCCTGGCCGCGATGCTCGAAATCCCGGTACTGGTCGAAGCTGGCGGCTGCCGGGCTGAACAGCACGACATCGCCGGCTTGCGCCGCTGCCGCCGCACCAGCCAGCGCCGTGCCCAGCGTGCCGGCCTCTGTCACCGGCACGCGGCCCTCAAGCTGCGCGGCAAAGGCCGGTGCCGCCTCTCCGATCAGCCAGGCGTGGACGACATGGCCAAGATTGCCGAACACAGCAGACAGGTCGGCCTGGCCCTTGTCGTCCAGCTTGGGGCGGCCACCGGCGATCCAGTGGATGCGCGCGAAGGCCGCCAGCGCCGGGGCCGTGCTGTCGGGGTTGGTGGCCTTGCTGTCATTGACGAAGCGCACGCCGCCCAGCTCGGCCACCGGCTCCATGCGGTGATCGAGCGCGCGATAGCTGGCCAGCCCCTGGGCGATCACCGCATCATCAATCCCCAGCAGGCGGGCGGCAGCGACGGCGGCGCGGGCATTTTCCAGATTGTGCGGCCCGGCCAGGCCCGGCCAGTCGGCCTGATCGCCCGGCAGCGCCACATCCTCGATGGTGATGATGCGCCCCAGCCCCGTCGCCAGCTGCCAGCGCGCCTGCGCGGCAGCGTTCACGATGGCGGTGCTGCCGGGCTGCTGCATCGCGAACAGGCGGGCCTTGGCGCCGGCGTAAGCGGCCAGGGTGCCGTGCCGTTCGAGATGATCAGGCGTGATGTTGGTGAGGATGGCGATGTCGCAGGCCAGGCTGTGCGTGATCTCCAGCTGATAGCTCGACAGCTCCAGCACCCAGACGCCGCCGGCCGGTAGCGGATCCTGCGCCAGGATGGGCAGGCCGATGTTGCCGCCCATTGCCGTCGGCAGGCCAGCCGTCTTGCACAGGTGGTGGATCAGCGCCGTGGTGGTCGATTTGCCGTTGGTGCCGGTGATGCCGACGATACGGCACGGCGGCATGGCGGGCAGGGCGCGGGCGAACAGCTCGACATCGCCGATCACCGGCACGCCGGCCCTTGCCCCGGCGGCAAAGATCGGGGCCGAATGCGGCACGCCCGGCGAGACGATGATGCCGGCCAGCCCGGCGAGGTCGGCTTCGTTCAGGTTGACGAGCTTGCCCTCGAACGCGGCCCTCGCCGCCTCGCCATCATCCCAGCCCCACACCTGGCCGCCCGATGCCGCCAGCGCGGCCGCTGCCGCCCGGCCGGTGCGGGCCAGGCCCAGCACGCCCCAGGTCTTCCCGGCAAAGGCGGGCGACGTGATCATCTCAGCTTCAACGTGGCCAGGCCGATCAGCGCCAGCAGGATGGCGATGATCCAGAAGCGGATGACGACGGTCGATTCCTTCCAGCCCTTCTTCTCGTAATGATGGTGCAGCGGCGCCATGCGGAACACGCGCTTGCCGGTCAGCTTGAAGCTGGCCACCTGGATGATGACCGACAAGGTCTCCAGAACGAACAGGCCGCCGATCAGCAGCAGCACGAGTTCATGGTTGGTCACCACCGCGATGGTGCCGAGCGCGCCGCCCAGTGCCAGGCTGCCGGTGTCGCCCATGAACACCATGGCCGGCGGCGCGTTGAACCACAGGAAGCCCAGGCAGGCGCCGATCAGCGCCGCGCAGAACACCGCCAACTCGCCCGATCCCGGCACGTGGTGGATGCCCAGATAATCGGAAAAGCGGATGTTGCCGACGAGATAGGCGATGATCGCAAAGGCCCCGGCGGCGATGATCACCGGCATGGTGGCGAGGCCATCCAGCCCGTCGGTGAGGTTCACCGCATTGCCGAAGCCGGTGACGATGAAGGCGGCAAAGGCGATGTAGAACAGTCCCAGCGGAATGCCGAAATCCTTCAGGAACGGCAGATAGAGGGTGAAGCCCGTGCGGCTGGCAATGAAGGCGCAGGCGAGGCCGGCAATGAGGAATTCAAGGGCCAGGCGCACCTTGCCGGAGACGCCCTTGTGGCTCTGCTTCGTCACCTTGTCGAAATCGTCCATGAAGCCGATGGCGCCAAAGCCCAGCGTGACGCCCAGTGCCGCCCACACGAAGCCGTTGTTCAGGTCCATCCACAAGAGGGTGGAGACGGTGAAGCCGATGAGGATGAGCAGCCCGCCCATGGTGGGGGTGCCGCGCTTCGTCAGCAGGTGCCATTCCGGCCCGTCCTCGCGGATCGGCTGGCCCTTGCCCTGCTTCGTGCGCAACATGTCGATGAAGCGCGGGCCCAGAAGCAGTGCGATGGCCAGCGCCGTGATCAGCGCCCCGATCGCCCGGAAGCTGATGTAGCGGAACAGGTTGAACAGGCCTTCATAGCCGGCCAGATCGGCGATCAGCTTGATCATGCCGCCATCTCCTGCCCGGCCAGTGCCTCGATCACGCGGGCGAGGCGCATCGAATTGGATCCCTTCACCAGCAACACGTCGTCGGCGGCCAGCAGCGGCGCCAGTTCGGCCAGCGCGGCATCGGCATCGGCGACATGGCGCACGTCGATCTGGCGCTTGAGCGCAGCGGCCAGCGGCTGCATCTCGGCGCCGACCAGCACCGCCACCGCAACGCCGGCACCCAGCACTTCGGTGGCCAGGCCGGCGTGCAGATCATGGCTGTGCTCGCCCAGTTCCTTCATGCTGCCCAGCAGCGCGAGGCGCCGGCCATGGCGCTGTGGCGCCACGTCGCGCAGCACGGCAAGGCTGGCGGCCATGCTGGCCGGATTGGCGTTGTAGGCTTCATCGATGATGATCGCCTGTCCGTCCCCCGCCGGCACGCGCAGGCGGCGACCGCGGCCGGGCAGGCCATTCAGGTCTGCCAGCGCCAGGCCGGCCAGCGCGAGATCAGCGCCCGCAGCGT
>NZ_WMHO01000215.1 GCF_010994245.1 Sandarakinorhabdus rubra | reverse complement strand
CACAGCCGCGCCGCGTGCCGCCAGCGCCACCGCCAGCGCGCGCCCGATGCCGCTTGCCGCACCGGTGATCAGCACGCGCTGCCCGTTCCAGTCGATCATCCCCAGTTTCCTTGCCTTGCCGCAATTGACGAGACGCGCTTCCCGGTGCGACGTCAACCGCCGGGAGAAATGCCATGATCACCCGCCGCACGCTTGTTGCCAGCCTGCCGCTTGTCACCGCCGTGCCGGCCCTGGCCGCGCGTGACCGTTTTGCCCCGCTGCGCCGCGCCATCGCCGGGATCGAGCGGAGCGCCGGCGGACCGATCGGAGTCGCGCTCATTGATACCGGCAACGGCGCCCGCTTCTCCCATCGCGCCGATCAGCGTTTCCCCCTGTGCTCCACCTTCAAGCTGCTGCTGGCCGCCCGCCTGCTCGACGGCGCCCGGCGCGGCCAATGGCGGATGGACGAGCGGCTGCCGGTGCGCCGGGAGGACATGCTGTTCAACGCGCCCTTCACCGAGAAGCGCATCGGCGGCAGCGCCAGCCTTACCGAAATGGCCGAGGCGATGGTGGTGCAGTCCGACAACCCCGCTGCCAACCTGGCGCTGGCCCGGGTCGGCGGCCCGGCCGCGCTGACCATCTGGCTGCGCGAGATCGGCGATACCGTGACCCGGCTCGACCGCAACGAGCCGGAGATGAACAACGAAGTGCCCGGCGACCCGCGTGACACCACCACGCCGTCCGCCATGCTGGCCACCTGCCGCCGGCTGGTGGCGGGGCCGCTGCTGCCGGCGCCCGCACGGGCCCAGCTGCTGGGCTGGATGGCCGCCAGCCGCACTGCCGACACCATGTTCCGCGCCGCGCTGCCGCCGGGCTGGCGCGAGGCGAACAAGACCGGGGCGGGCAGCTGGCACGCCCGCAACATCGTGTCGATCATCACGCCGCCCGGCCGGCAACCGATCTGGGTGGCGGCCTATCTGTTCGCGGCGAAAGCCGAGCTGGAGGAACGCAACAGGCAGTTCGTGCCGCTGGGCCGCGCCATCGTCGAGTCGCTTGGCTGAGGTCTGCCCGCCGCCTCCACGGTGAACGCGAAACCGCTTGACCGCCGCCGGCAAATGCCTATCCCCGGCGGCGGGCCACGCCGTCCCAACGCGGCGCGCGCTCTCTGAGAGGAGAGAACATGACTGCAAAACCTGCCGTGCGGCCTGCCCGCGCGCACTTCTCGTCCGGCCCGTGTGCCAAGCGCCCCGGCTGGACCCCCGCCGGCCTCGCCATCGAAAGCCTCGGCCGCTCGCACCGCTCCAAACTGGGCAAGGCGCGGCTCAAGCTGGCCATCGATCTGACCCGCGGTATCCTGGGCATCCCCGACACGCACCGCATCGGCATCGTGCCGGCCAGCGACACCGGCGCCTATGAACTGGCGATGTGGACGATGCTGGGCGCCCGGCCCGTCACCGCGCTGGCCTGGGAAAGCTTTGGCGAAGGCTGGGTGACCGATGCCGCCAAGCAGCTGAAGCTCAATCCCACCACCTTCACGGCGCCCTATGGCGAGCTGCCGGACCTCGGCGCCGTCGATTTTTCGAATGACGTGCTGTTCACTGCCAACGGCACCACATCCGGCGTGCGCGTGCCCAATTATGACTGGGTGCCGGCCAACCGTGAGGGCCTGACCTTTGCCGACGCCACCAGCGCGGTGTTCGCGCAGGATGTCGATTGGGCCAAGGTCGATGTGCTGACCTATAGCTGGCAAAAGGTGCTGGGCGGCGAAGGCGCGCACGGCATGCTGATCCTCGGGCCGCGCGCCGTCGAACGGTTGGAAAGCTACACCCCGGCCTGGCCGCTGCCCAAGATCTTCCGCCTCGTCTCCAAGGGCGCGCTGAACGAAGGCATTTTCGTCGGCGAGACGATCAACACGCCCTCCATGCTGGCGGTCGAGGATTATATCGACGCGTTGCAATGGGCGAAAGGCGTGGGCGGGCTGGCGGGCCTGAAGGCGCGCGCCGACGCCAACGCCGCCGCGCTCGATGCCTGGGTGCAGCGCACGCCATGGGTCGAACATCTGGCGAAGGACCCGGCCTCGCGTTCCAACACCAGCGTCTGCCTGGTGCTGCCCGGCCTGCCCGAAGACAAGGTGAAGGCCATCGTCTCCCTGCTCGAGAAGGAGCAGGCCGCCTATGACATCGGCGCCTATCGCGACGCCCCGCCGGGCTTGCGCGTCTGGTGCGGCGCCACCGTGGACACTGCCGATGTCGTGGCGCTCACCCACTGGCTCGACTGGGCCTACGCCGAGGTGACGGCGGCCTGAGCGGCTGCCGTCCCACCGCCATTCCTGGCCCGGAACCGGGCCGCTGCTGAATTTTCCGGAGCACAACCATGCCCAAAGTCCTCATTTCCGACCAGATGTCCCCCAAGGCCGCCGAGATCTTCCGCGCCCGCGGCATCGAGGTGGACGAGATCACCGGCCTGTCGAAGGACGAGCTGATCAACATCATCGGCCAATATGATGGCCTCGCCATCCGCTCCTCCACCAAGGTGACGAAGGAGGTGCTGGCCGCCGCCACCAACCTGAAGGTGGTGGGCCGCGCCGGCATCGGGGTCGACAATGTCGATATCCCGGCGGCATCGGCACAGGGCGTCGTCGTCATGAACACGCCGTTCGGCAATTCGATCACCACGGCGGAACATGCCATCGCCCTGATGTTCGCGCTCGCCCGCCAGCTGCCCGAGGCCGATGCCTCCACCCAGGCCGGCAAGTGGGAGAAGAACCGCTTCATGGGCGTCGAGGTGACCGCCAAGACGCTGGGGCTCATCGGGGCCGGCAACATCGGCAGCATCGTCGCCGATCGCGCGCTCGGGCTGAAGATGAAGGTGATCGCCTATGATCCCTTCCTCACGCCCGAACGCGCCGAGCACATGGGCGTGACCAAGGTGACGCTGGACGAGCTGCTGGCCAACGCCGATTTCATCAGCCTGCACACGCCGCTGACCGACAGCACGCGCAATATCCTGAGCCGCGACAACCTGCTGAAGACCAAGCCCGGCGTGCGCATTATCAACTGCGCGCGCGGCGGCCTGATCGACGAGGCGGCGCTGAAGGAGCTGCTCGACAGCGGGCACATCGCCGGCGCCGCGCTCGACGTGTTCCTGGAGGAGCCGGCCAAGGCCTCGCCGCTGTTCGGCACGCCCAATTTCATCTCGACACCGCACCTTGGCGCCTCGACCGACGAGGCGCAGGTGAATGTCGCCATCCAGGTTGCCGAACAATTGTCGGATTTCCTCCTGACCGGCGGTGTCACCAACGCGCTCAACATGCCGTCGCTGTCCGCTGAAGAGGCGCCGCGCCTCAAGCCCTACATGGCGCTGGCCGAACGGCTGGGCAGCCTGGTCGGCCAGCTCGACAATGAAGGCATCAAGTCGGTACGCGTCGAGGTGGAGGGTGCCGCCGCGCAGCTCAACATCAAGCCGATCACCGCGGCCGTGCTGGCCGGGCTGATGCGCACCCATTCGGACACGGTCAACATGGTCAACGCGCCATACCTGGCCCGCGAGCGCGAGATCGACATCGCCGAGGTGCGCCATGAGCGCGAGACCGACTATCACACCCTGCTGCGCGTGACGGTGACCACCGCCACCGGCCCGCGCACGGTGGCGGGCACCCTGTTCGGCAACAGCAAGCCGCGCCTCACCGAGATTTTCGGCATCACCGTGGAAGCCGATCTGGCCGGCGACATGCTCTACATCGTGAACGAGGACAAGCCGGGCTTCATCGGGCGGCTGGGCTCCAAGCTGGGTGAGGCCGGCGTCAACATCGGCACCTTCCACCTTGGCCGCCGCGATGCCGGCGGCGAGGCGGTGCTGCTGCTGAGCGTGGACAATGCCATTCCCGACGCGCTGCTGGGCGCGATCCGCGCCCTGCCCGGCGTCAAGGTGGCAAGCGCGTTGCACTTCGTGTGATCCGCGAGAGCGGGGAGGAAGCGCTTGCTGCCCTCCCCGCTTGTCGCTAACCGCCGCTGCATGACGACATTCGGCCTCCTGCCCGAAGGACTGCGTGACCGGCTGCCCCCGCAGGCGCAGGCGCTGGCCAGCCTGGTGCGCACCCTCACCGATGTGTGCGCCGGCCATGGCTATGAACGGGTGGCGCCGCCGCTGGTGGAATATGAGGCAGGGCTTTCGGGAAACCGGCGCGAGCTGCTGCGCTTCACCGATCCCGTCTCCCAGCACACGCTGGCCATACGGTCGGACATCACTGGCCAGGTTGGGCGCATCGCCGTCACCAGGTTGGCCGGCGCGGCACGGCCGCTGCGGCTGATGTATGCGGGCCAGGTGCTGCGCGTGCGCGGCGACCAGCTGTCGCCGGAGCGGGAACGCACCCAGGCCGGCGCCGAGCTGATCGGCAGCGACGGCCCG
>NZ_WMHO01000214.1 GCF_010994245.1 Sandarakinorhabdus rubra | reverse complement strand
GTGCGGCGGACTCGGCTGGCCGATGCGCTGCGCCAGGCGCTGGCGCAGCGCCGGCTGATCGCCGCACTGCAGCCGCAGCAGCGCCTGTCCGACGGCTCGGTGATGGGCTTCGAGGCGCTGGCGCGCTGGCGCCACGAGGGTGAATGGGTGCCGCCGGCCGAGTTCATCGCGCTGGCGGAGGATGTCGGCCTCGCCCAGCCGCTGGGCATCCAGGTGATGGAGGCGGCGCTGGCCGGCTTTGGCGCCATGCTGGCGGCCGGGCTGGACCCCGGCCATCTTGCCGTCAACGTCTCCACCGCCCAGCTGCTGGCCGATGATTTCCTCGATTCCGTGCGCCGGGCGCTGGCCCGCCATGGCGTGCCACCCGGCCGCCTGGAGGTGGAGGTGACCGAGACGGTGCTGCTCGACCGCTCGATCGCCCGCATCGGCCAGGCGCTGGAGGCGCTGCGGGCCATGGGGTGCACGCTGGCCATGGATGATTTCGGCACCGGCTATGCCTCGCTCTCGCACCTCACCAGCTTCCCGGTCGACCGGCTGAAGGTGGACAAGAGCTTCACGCGCGCCATCGACAGCGAGGGCGATCGCGGCCTGATCGCGCGCACGCTGATCCAGCTGGGCCGTGGCCTCGGGCTGGAGGTGATCGCCGAAGGGGTGGAAACCGCCAGCCAGCGCGACTTCCTGATGGCCCATGGCTGCACCGCCATCCAGGGCTATCTGTTCGCGCGGCCGATGCTGGCAGCAGAAGCGCTGCCCTGGCTGCGCCGCCAGCAGGCCGGCACCGGCCTGCCGCGCATGCCCGGCATCCTGAGCGGGCGCTGGCGCTGACGGCCGCAGTCGCTGCCCCAGCAGCCGGCGTCATCACGCTGCAATATCTTGTCGCGCGCGCGGGCGCGATTGCCTATAGGCTGGAGCATGTCCCGCTCCTGCCGAGGCCTGCCCCTTGACCGACACAACTGATCCCGCCGGGCCCGAGCCCGCCGGCCAGCAGAATGACTATGGCGCCGACAGCATCAAGGTGCTGCGCGGCCTGGATGCGGTGCGCAAGCGCCCGGGCATGTACATCGGTGATACCGACGATGGTTCGGGCCTCCACCACATGGTGTTCGAGGTGTCCGACAATGCCATCGACGAGGCGCTGGCCGG
The DNA here is from genome assembly GCF_010994245.1 of Sandarakinorhabdus rubra. Classification (GTDB taxonomy): domain Bacteria; phylum Pseudomonadota; class Alphaproteobacteria; order Sphingomonadales; family Sphingomonadaceae; genus Sandarakinorhabdus; species Sandarakinorhabdus rubra. The sequence goes on along the minus strand of NZ_WMHO01000214.1, from coordinate 3,273 downwards.
TTATTGCGACCGGATCGATATCAGCCTGAACCCCGATGGCTCGGTGAGCGTGACCGACAATGGCCGCGGCATCCCCACCGGCATCCATGCCGAAGAGGGCGTGTCGGCTGCCGAGGTCATCATGACCCAGCTGCACGCGGGCGGAAAGTTCAACAACAGCGACGACAATGCCTACAAGGTGTCGGGCGGCCTGCACGGGGTGGGCGTGTCGGTGGTCAACGCCCTGTCGGAATGGCTGGAGCTGACCATCTGGCGCGACGGCCATGAGCATTGGATGCGCTTCCACCACGGCGAGAGCCAAGCGCCGCTGAAGGTGGTGGGGCCCTCCAATGGCAAGCGCGGCACCCGCGTCACCTTTTTTCCCTCCGCCGCCACCTTCAAGACCATCGAGTTCGACTATGGCCGGCTGGAGCATCGCTTCCGCGAGCTGGCCTTCCTCAATTCCGGCGTGCGCCTGGTGCTCACCGATGCCCGCCATGCCGAGGTGAAGTCGGTCGATCTCTATTATGAAGGCGGCATCGCGGCCTTCGTGAAATATCTCGACAAGTCGAAGCAGCCGTTGATCCCCAATCCCATCGCCATCACCGGCCAGGCCAACGACATCGGCATCGATGTCGCGCTGGAATGGAACGACAGCTATTACGAACAGGTACTCTGCTTCACCAACAACATCCCGCAGCGCGACGGCGGCACCCACCTGGCGGCCTTCCGCGCCGCGCTCACCCGCACGCTCAACAGCTATGCCGAGCAGTCGGGCCTCCTGAAGAAGGAGAAGGTGAGCCTGACCGGCGACGACATGCGTGAAGGGCTCACCGCCATCGTCTCGGTGAAGCTGCCCGACCCGAAGTTTTCGAGCCAGACCAAGGACAAGCTGGTCAGCTCCGAAGTGCGCCAGCCGCTGGAAAGCCTGATGGCCGACCGGCTGGACGTGTGGCTGCAGGAAAACCCCCAGCACGCCCGCACCATCGTCGCCAAGATCATCGACGCTGCCGCCGCCCGCGAAGCGGCGCGGAAGGCGCGCGACCTGACGCGGCGCAAGGGCGCGCTCGACATCGCTTCGCTGCCCGGCAAGCTGGCCGACTGTCAGGAGCGCGACCCGGCCAAGTCCGAACTGTTCCTTGTGGAGGGCGACAGCGCCGGCGGCAGCGCCAAGCAGGGCCGCAACCGCCAGTATCAGGCCATTCTCCCCCTGCGCGGCAAGATATTGAACGTGGAGCGGGCCCGGCTTGACCGCATGCTGGGCAGCCGCGAGATCGGCACGCTGATCCAGGCGCTGGGCACCGGCATCGCGCAGGATTTCGACATCGCCAAGCTGCGCTATCACAAGATCGTCATCATGACCGACGCCGACGTGGACGGCGCCCATATCCGCACCCTGCTGCTGACCTTCTTCTTCCGCCACATGCCGGCGCTGATCGAGGCCGGGCATCTCTTCATCGCGCAGCCACCGCTCTACAAGGTCACGCGCGGCCGCTCGGAAGTGTATCTGAAGGACAATGCCGCGCTGGAGGATTATCTGGTCGAGGCTGGCACCGGAACGCTGATCCTCAACACTGCCGCAGGCCCGCGCTCTGGCGCCGATCTGGCAGCACTGGTCGATCATGCCCGGCGGATGCGCGCCCTGATGGATTATGTGCCGCGCAAATATCCGGCGCTGATCGTCGAGGCGCTGGCCTTGAATGGCGCGCTGGCCGGTGCGTCGCAGCCGGCCGCAGCCGCCACGGCTGCCTGGTTGAACGCTGCGGAAACCGATGGCGGGGTTTGGAAGGCGGAACTGTCGGTCGATGGCGGTTACACGCTCGAACGCGCCTGGCGCGGTGTCACCGACTACTATGTGATCGATGGCGGCTTCCTGTCGGCGCCCGAGGCGCCGCGCCTGCATGTGCTGGCCGCTGCCGAAGCCGCCGCCTATGCCGCCCCAGCCATGCTGGGCACGATGCGCGTCACCCGCCCGTCGGACCTGCTGTCGGGCGTGCTCGATGCCGGGCGCAAGGGGCTGGCCATCCAGCGCTACAAGGGTCTGGGCGAGATGAATGCCGAACAGCTGTGGGAAACCACGCTCGATCCGGCCGCCCGCACGCTCCTCAGGGTCGATGTCGCCGATGCGGCTGACGCCGACGACATCTTCGCCAAGCTGATGGGTGATGTGGTGGAGGAGCGGCGCAGCTTCATCCAGGAAAACGCGCTGAACGTCGCCAACCTCGACGTCTAGCGTCCGGCCAGCAGCCGCTTCACCAACGACGTGTCGACCGCGACGGCCTGCCGGGTGCTCCCGCTGGCCGGTTCACGGCTGGTCACCGTCTCGGCCATCAGCAGACTATTGGCGATGGCTTCTTCCGTGGCGTCGGCGGCGGCAATGAACAGCGGCGTGACATTGTCGTTGCCCACGTCTGGCGTGGCGGCGCCGGCGGCGCGGCGAGCGGGGGTTCGGCGCACCGCCTGGGCGGTGGAGAAGGCGATGGCATAATCGCCCGAACCGTTGGAGAAGGCCGAGCCGGTGCGGGCGAGGCCTGCCATGGCGCGGGCTGCCAGCCGGGTGAGGTTGCGGTCGCTCAAGGGCGCGTCCGTCGCCACCACCATCATGATCGAGCCATCAGCGGACACACGCGCTGCGGTCTTGCCCGGCGGCGGCGGGATCGGGACGCCGCCAAGGATCAGCCGGCCGCCGAAGTTGCTCTGCACCAACACGCCAACCGTGAAGCCTTCGGGCGTGACGCGGGAGGATGTGCCGATCCCGCCCTTGTACCCAAAGGCAATGGTGCCGCGGCCGGCGCCGACTGCGCCTTCCGCCACCGGCCCACCGCGGGCTTCGGCGATGGCGCGGCGGGCATCGGCAATGGTCACGGCGCGCGCGCGGATGTCGTTGAGGCCGCCATCATTGGTCTCGCCCACCACCGCATTGACCGAGCGCACGGCCTGGTTGCCGGCCTGCGCCAGCGTGTGCTCGATGATGGCGGCGGCGGCCTCGGGCACATTCAGCGTGTTGGTCAACAGGATCGGTGTCTCGATCTCGCCCAGTTCCTTCACCTGGCTGAGGCCTATCAACTTGCCGAAACCATTGGCGACCACGATGCCAGCGGGCACCTTGTCTGCAAAGATGTTGCCGCCGTGGGGCAGGATGGCGGTGACGCCGGTGCGGACCGTGTCGCCGCGATCCAGCGTGACCTGGCCGACAGCCACGCCCGGCACATCGGTGATGGCATTCAGCGGCCCGGTGGGCAGCGGCCCCGGCGCGATGCCCAGGGCGCGGGCCCGTTCGGCGGCGGCTGGCAG
>NZ_WMHO01000213.1 GCF_010994245.1 Sandarakinorhabdus rubra | reverse complement strand
CCTGGCTGCTGGTGCTGGTCGCCACCATCGGCAACGTGGCGGGCGCCGTGCTGAACTATGGGCTGGGCGCCGGTGCCGAGCGCTTCCGCCACCGCCGCTGGTTCCCGCTGTCGGCGGCCGGCTGGGAGCGCAGCGCCGGCCTGTTCAACCGCTGGGGCGTGGCCACGCTGCTCTTGAGCTGGGTGCCGATCATCGGCGATGGCTTCACCGTGCTGGCCGGCGCCGCGCGCACCCGCCTGCCGCTGTTCCTGGCGCTGGTCACGCTGGCCAAGGGCGGGCGCTATGCCGTGCTGGCAGCGGTGCTGCTCCGCTGAACGAAGAAAGGGGGGCGCATGGCCCCCCTTCCCCGGTTCGACGTGTCCGACGCGATCAGTATTTCACGCGGATGCGGGCATACCACAGGCCGCCGTTGAAGCCGAACGGGCCACCGGCGTTGGGATAGATCTGGCCGTCGGCCAGGCTGTTGGTGGAGGTGAAGATCGGGTTGGCCGGCGAATTGGCCACCCGGTCCGGATAGACGTTGAACAGGTTCGAGGCGCCCACCGACAGGGTGTAATGTTCCTGGATCGTGTAGCTCACGTCGATGTCGGTGGTGAACTTGTCGCCGAACACCTGGCCCGGATAGCCCACCTCTTCCCGCCACGAGCCATAATAGGCCTCGCGGACTGTGACAGCGAAGCCGCCGCCGCTCCACGTGCCGGTCAGGTTGGCGCGGTGGTTGGGGGCGAGGTTGCCGATGTTGATGATCTGCGCCGCACCGATGACGTTCGGATCGAACCTCGGCACGGTCGACTTGTTGTAGTTGTAGGCAAAGGTCAGCGTGGCATTGCCGCCAGCGAGGCCGCCGCGCCAGGTGCCAACCACGTCGACACCGCGGGTGCGGGTGTCGAAGGCATTGGTGAAATAGTTCACCGCGCCATCAACGCCCACGGCCGCCAGCGCCGGCTCGGCGATCAGGTCAGCCGCCGACACCGTGAAGTTCTGGCTGATGCCGATGCGGTTGCGCACCTTGATGCTGTAGGCATCGACCGTCAGGCTGATGGCATCGTTGGGCGTGAACACGAAGCCGGCACCGAAGTTGGTGGAGCGTTCCGGCCGCAGCGACTGGGCGCCATAATATTGGGCAATGGCGCTGGTCACCGGATAGGTGCCGACCTGCACCTGGTCCCCGCCCACGAAGGTGGTGGTGAGGATGGCGGTGTTGTTCTGGCCCGGCGACGGCGCGTGGAAACCGGTGCCGGCGGTGCCGCGGATGGCGAAGCTGGGCACCACTTCCCAACGGAAGTTGCCCTTGGCGACAAAGGCGCTGCCGAAGGTGTTGTACTTCTCGAAGCGGCCCATGGCGCCGAGGCTCAGGGTTTCGGTGACGTCGGTTTCGGCACCGGCATAGATGGCATAGCTCTGCTGGCTGCGGGAGCCGGCAAAGGTCGGGCTGGTGCCGCCGTAACCGGATGCGCCGGGCGGCTTGGTGATCACGATCTGGTTGCCCTCTCCATCAACCGCCGGCATGAAACCACCCTCACCGTCGGGCTCATAGAGCGGCTGCACGGCAAACGGGCCAGCGGCATAGGACTGCAGGTCGCCTTCGGTCTGCGTGTAGGTCTCGCGCCGGAATTCACCGCCGAAGGAGAAGGTGATCGGGCTGGCCAGCCCGGCTTCGACCGGCAGGGTGAAATCGGCGTTGAGGTTCTGTTCTTCCTGGATCAGCTTGCCGAACTGAAAGCTGGTCTGGCTCTGCGGGCCGAACGACGGGCTGAGCGACTGGGTCATCGACAGGTTCAGCGAGTTGCGGGCGATGGTGCCCGACAGGTCATAGGTGAAGCCGTTGTCCAGCTTGCCCTTGACGCCCAGCACGCCGAAATATTGCTCGGTGCGGCCCTGGAAGCGCGGCGTGAAGCCGGCGGGATAGAGGCTGGTGAAGTTGTAGGTGGCGCCGTTCTGCAGGAAGCCGCCGGCCGGGCAGCCCAGCGACGCGGCGTTGGCCGGGCAGGGCGTCAGATAGATCGGCGTCGCGAAGGCGGCGTTGGCGTTGAGATTGGTGGTGCCGCCGACGATCGGCACGTTTGTGGCGCTGATCGGGGAGCGATAGTTGAAGCTCTGGTCCGCCTTCAGACGCGAATAGTTGGCGATGAAGTAGATCTTGGCTTCCGGGGTGAGCTCATAGGCGCTGTTGAGCAGGAAGCGCGTGGCATAGCCGGGCGAGTTGCCATAGATCTGCGCCGGACCGGGGAAGTTCGGCAGCTGGTTGGCGAGGTTCGGGTTCTGCTGGGCAAAGATCAACGCAATCGGGCGGGTGGCGTTGCGCACGGTGCCGCGATCATCGGTATATTCGCCGGTCAAGTTGATGAAGCCACGGTCGCCCAGCTTGACGCCGGCATTGGCGGCGATCTGCCAGCTTTCGCCGTCACCACGGTAGAACTGGCCATAACGACCGACGACTTCCAGGCCAGCATCTTCGCGCAGGCCATAGTTCATCACGCCGGCGATGGCGTCGGAACCATATTGGGCGGTGGCGCCATCACGCAGGATCTGCAGGCTGCCGATGGCCAGGCTGGGAATGGTCGAGATGTCGGCGCCCTGGCTGCCGAACGACAGCGCCGTGTCACCGCCAGTGAACACCTGCACCAGCGCCGAGCGGTTGAGGCGCTTGCCGTTCAGCTGCACCAGCACTTCATCGGCCGACAGGCCGCGCAAGCTGGGCGCGCGCACGAAGGTGGAGGCATCGGAAATGGCGTTCTGGCCGACATAGAAGGACGGCACCAGCGCCTTGACGATGTCCAGCACGTTGGAGGCAGGCTGGGTGGCGATTTCGGCAGCGCCGACGACATCAACCGGCGAAGCGGTGTCGAGGATCGAACGGTCGGTGCGGCGGGTGCCGACGACGACGATCACCTGTTCATTGCCGTCTTCGGCAGCAGCCTGCGTGTTCTGGGCGGCAGCTGGCATGGCCGCCAGCATCGGCAGCGCCGAACCGGCCAGCAACAGGCGCGCCACGCGCGACATCATCGGATTCTGCATCTCTAGATCCCCTGCGATCATCAATAGCGCCGCTCCCCGCGGCCGCTGCAGCGAACATTAGTAAGATATCAAGTTGTCACAATCACATTGTGAATGACATGTGCGCCGGCGGGCCATTATCCCGGCGGTTGTTGCAGCCGCACATCAGTTGGTAAAATTCCGTTAACACTTGATACCCGGCGGTGGCTCAGTCGGCCAGCCAGCGATTGAGCCGGCTGCCGGAATCGGCGAGCATGACCGCCGCCGGCCCGCTTTCGACCACCTGCCCATCGGCCATGAAGGCGCAGAGATCGGCGATGCCGGCGGCTTCATCCAGATCGTGGGTGACGATGATCATCGGCGCCGCGCTGGCCTGCCGCAGCCGGGCGACGGCTGCGATCAGGGCGCGGCGCACCGGGCGATCCACGGCAGCGAAGGGCTCATCGAGCAGCAGCACCGCCGGATCGCGAGCCAGGGCGCGGGCCAGAGCCACTCTCATCTGTTCGCCGCCCGACAACCCTGCCGGTCGGCGCTGCACCACCGGCCCTTCCAGCTGCATGGCGGCCAGCAGCGCCAGCGCTGCTTGCCGGTCGGGATGTGCTTGCGCGATCATCACGTTGGCCAGCGCATCAAGATGCGGGAACAGGCCGCCGCCCTGCAGCACCAGCCCCACCCGGCGGCGCCAGGCCGGCAGGCCCGAGGCGCCGTCCTGCCAGCGCTCCCCGTCCACCTGCACAATGCCGCTGGCCGACAGCAGCCCGGCAATGGCCTTCAACAGGCTGGACTTGCCGGCCCCCGATGGCCCGACCAGCGCCAGCGTCTGCCCCGCCGGCACCGCCAGCCGTGCGACAATCGGCAACGGTGCGGCCGCCGACAGGTCCACCATCAACCCCTCAGCCACGCCGCGCCCCGCGCCCGAGCAGGAACAGCAGGCTGATGGCAAGCAGGCTGGTGAGGGTGAGCAGCGCCGCCAGCCGGGACGCACCGGCCATGTCGAACGCCTGCACCCGGTCATAGATGGCCAGGCTCAAAGTGGCCGTCTCGCCTGGAATGGCGCCGCCCACCATCAGCACCACGCCGAATTCGCCCAGCGTGTGGGCAAAGGCCAGCACGGCCCCTGTGGCCAGCCCCGGCCAGGCCAGCGGCAGTTCCACGCGTCGGAAGGCGGCCAGCGGCGAGAGACCGCAACTGGCCGCCGCAGCACGCATGTCGTCGCCCACGGCTTCGAAGGCGCGCTGCGCCGGCTGCACCGCCAGCGGCAGGTTGACCAGCACCGAGGCGACAAGGATGCCGGCAAAGCTGAACACCAGCCGCGCGCCGGTGAGCGCCTCGATGGCGCGGCCGAGCGGGCTTTCCGGCCCCAGGCCGACAAGCAGCGCCAGCCCCACCACGGTCGGCGGCAGCAACAGCGGCAGCAGCAGCAACGCCTCCAGCAG
>NZ_WMHO01000212.1 GCF_010994245.1 Sandarakinorhabdus rubra | reverse complement strand
CCGCCTGGGCGCCGCCCTGATAGTCGGTGTAGGCCGGCGCGCCCGCCACCAGCACCGCCTCCATCAGCGCGAAGGCCTGGCCCCGGTCGAACCGGGCGCCGGCAAAGCGCGCGGCCAGCACCGAAGCGGTGGCCCGCAAGGCCGCAGCGGCCTTCAGCGCGCCGGCCCGGTCCCCGCCCAGCGCCGCATGGAAGGCCCGCACCTCGGTTTCAAACCGACGGGCAAGATCAGGCGCCGCGACCCTTGCGGCGGCGGCCAGCATGATCATCTGTTCATCATTCCACACCGGCTGACCCGGCGGGATTGGCCGCCAGCCGTTGGTGCGCGCCACGATCGGCACCGCCGGATCGTCGCTGAAGGTGCGATGGCAGGACCGGCAGTCGAAGACCGTGAAATCCGGCCCGCCAAAGCCGGCAGACACAGAAGGCAGCAGCGACAGCGCCCGCTCCACCGACAGAGCCTGGCCCACCGCCCAGGTCTGGATGCCGCCGGCCACGCGCTTGCGGGAGGCATAATCGCTGTCCTCGTCGTGGTGGCTCTGCAGCGCGGTGAACAGGTCAAGCTCGAAGGCCAGGCGCGGGTGGCCGGCGGCCATCAGGCGGTGGAACGGGAACTGGCCCGGTTTGGCCGAGCCATAATGGCAATCGAGGCACACGCCGGCCCGCACCGCCGGATTGTCGAGCGCCAGCATCCCGCGGGCGACGTTGTCGGCATGGCTGGCTTTCACGCCGGCATGGCTGGCCAGCCAGCGCGTGGACGGGCCGTGGCAGGCCTCGCAACCCACTCCATCGGATTGCTGCCATTTCGCTCCACGCGCGGGCGCCGGATCGCCGTGGCAGTTGATGCATTCGGCGCTGGCGGCCACGTTGGCGATGCCGAGCCGCCGGCCGATGGCCTGGGCGCGTGGCTGCGCCAGCACCGTCCACGCCCGGCTGTGAGCCCCGGCGATGCTGGCGGGGTTGCTCCAGATCAGCACTTCATTCTGGCGGACACGCGGCCCGGTGGCTTCCTGGCGGCCGTGGCAGGTGGAACCGGCACAGCTGGCCACGCCTTCATGGGCGCGGGGGCGCGCCGGCTGCGCGGCAACGGGGCCAACAAGGACCAGCAGCAGCGCGACTCGCAGCACCAGATCGGCCAGAAACCCGTTCAGGCCGACACTGCGCCGGGCCCTGTTCCGGCTTCGGCCCGCTGCTGCCGCACCAACGCGCATCCTTACCCCCCGGATGGAGGGACGTTATCAAAGCGCCGGGACGATGCAAGCGCTTGAACCGGCTTGGCCTGTGGACGGGCCGGCGCCACAGCGGCGCCAGGCCGTGCGCAATTTGCGCCAGCGCCGGGCGGGCTGCAGGGCTGCGGCGGCGGGGCGCCATTGCAGCATCGCCCTTGCTGTGTTTAGTTGCCTCTCGAATCAATGAGGGCGGATGGGACACGCACGGCCCGACAGAGGCCGGTCTCCTCGCGCTGCCGGTTATGGGGAGAGATCGATGGACGTTCTGGCCAAACCTTGTGCGGCGCATGATCTGAAGGCCTGCGTGGAGGCGGTGTCGGTGAGATCGATGCGCGATGTGCGCGGCGCGGCCGAGGCGCTGCGCGATATCGCGCTGTCGTGCGGCGGGCTGCACGTGATCGCGGCAGACAATATCGCGTCGAAGGCACCGATGGAGGATGCCGACGGCAATATCCTGGCCGCCGACGTGTTCGGCTGGACCGGCGAGAGCGAGCATTGGTGGAAGGACAGCAAGCTGGCCCTGTCCTCGCCGCTGCCGCGCGCCTGTCGCTATGAATCGGAAGTCTTCTGGGCCAATGCCGGCGGCTTCTACACCCGCCAGCCCAACCCCTATCTCGACGAGATGAACCTCGAGAATTTCGAGAAGCGGGCGCTCACCCGGGCGGCGATCGTGGTGCCGGTGCATCTGCCCTTCGGCCAGATCGGCGCCGTGTGCTTCGTCAGCCGCGATCCGGCCTGTACCGATCTGTCGGCCGAATATGACGCCTGGGGCGACACGTTCGCGCTGATGTCGCACCGCTTCCTGGCCGGTTACGTGAAGGCGCACCGCACCCGCCGCTGGCTGCCCGGTGACTGCCAGCTCACCAAGCGCGAGGTGGAATGCCTGCGCTGGGCCAGCATCGGCAAGACCGACAAGGAGATCAGCCTGATCCTGTCGCGCAGCCATGCAACCGTGCGCTTCCACATCCAGAACGCCGGCGAGAAGCTGAACGCCGTCAATCGCAGCCAGACCATCTTCAAGGCGGCGCAGCTGGGCTATCTCGGCGCAGCCGCCTGAGCCAGATTGTTCATGGGCTGTGAAGCCGCCGCCGTGTAGGGCGGTGGCATGAGAACACTGTTTCCCCTCCTGCTGATTGGCCCGATGCTGTTCGCAGCGCCGGCCGCTGCCGCCACGCTCGCCGATGTGTCTGCCGCGCTGAAGGGCACCACCAGCCTCGCTGCCGATTTCAGCCAGGCCGGCGCGGATGGCCGGGTGCTGACGGGCAAGCTGTGGCTGGCGCGGCCCGGCCGCGTGCGATTCCAGTATGACAAGGCGCCGATGCTGCTGGTGGGCGATGGCCGCACGCTGTCGTTCGTGGACTATGAGGTGAAACAGGTCAGCCAGTGGCCGGTCAGGCGCACGCCATTGCAGATCCTGCTGGCCAACGATCCCGATCTCGCACCGGTGGCGCGCATCGTCGGCGACGATGCCGGTGGCATCACGGTGGAAGCCCGCGACCCCAAGCGTCCGGAGTTCGGCACGCTCACCATCCGTTTCGTGCGCAATGCCGCGGCGCCCGCCGGGCTGGCACTGGCCGGCTGGACGGCACGCGACGCCCAGGGCGGCATCAGCGCCGTCACGCTCAGCAACCAGCGCTACAATGCCAGCCTCAAGGGCGTAAGCTTCGCATTCGTCGATCCGCGCCGAGAAGGCCCGCGCTGAACCGCCGCAGGTCTGTCATCAACCTGTCTGAAACCGTTCATGCCGGGGCAAGGTCGAATCGGTCATACATGTCCCAGCAGTGAGCCAGTCGCCGCGTCCGGTTTTGCCCCCTGTTGATCGGATCGGTGGCGCGTAAAAGCTCCCTTGCCTGCGTGACGAGCGCAAAAAGAACCCCCGGCGCCACGCCCCCGGCGCCGGGGGTTCATCCTGTCTGGTGCCCTAGCCTGTTACCCCTCAGGCCGACAGGTGACGAAGCCAGCGGCTTCGCCTAAAGCCCAGCCATGGCCATCCGCATCGCCACCTGGAACATCAACAGCGTCCGCGCCCGTGCCGACATCGTCGAGCAGTTCCTGCGCGAACAGCAGCCCGACATACTGTGCCTGCAGGAAACCAAGGTGATGGACGCGCTGTTCCCGCACGGCTTATTCGACCAGCTGGGTTACACCCACCGCTTCATCAACGGGCAGCGCATGCACCACGGCGTTGCCACCGTGTCGCGCATCCCGCTGGAAGGCGCCTGGCGCTATGACTGGCAGGATAATGGCGAGGCCCGCCATATCGGCGTGCGGCTGCCCGGCGGCGTGATCCTCGAAAATGTCTATGTCCCGGCCGGCGGCGACGTGCCGGACCGCGAGGTGAACCCCAAGTTCGGCCAGAAGCTGGACTTCGTCGAGCGCATGACCCGCTGGTCGGAAGGGCTGCAGGACGCGGCCGTGATCGTGGGTGATTTCAACATCGCGCCGCTGGAATGCGACGTGTGGAACCACAAGGCGCTTCTGGATGTGGTCAGCCACACGCCCATCGAGGTGGAAGCGCTGACCCGGCTGCAGCAGAGTCACGACTGGGTGGACCTGGGCCGCCGCTTCAACCCGGCGCCCGAAAAATTCTTCACCTGGTGGAGCTATCGCAACAACGACTGGCGCGCCTCCGACCGCGGCCGGCGACTGGACCATATCTGGTGCTCGCCGGTGTTGGCTCCCCAGGCCACCGGATTTGATGCGATCCGAGACGCGCGCGACTGGGGCAAGCCGTCTGACCACATCCCGCAGATCGTGACGCTCGACCTGTGAGCATCGCGCCGGCCTATGTGGCCGAAGCGGCCAGTGACGCGCTGCGGCGCGGGCGGATCGTCGCGGTGGATGACCTCGCCATCCTGTCTGCCGAACTGGCCGATGCCGACACGTTGGCGGCGCTGGAAGCGCAGGCGCGGGCCGGGCTGGTCATCACCGCCCACCGGGCCGCCGTGCTCAATCTCGCCAACCAGATCGCGGCCGCCGCGCCCGATCCGGAACCGGTGTGGGTGAATCGGCCGGACTGGCTCGATCTGGCAAGCAGCCGCGCGGTGGCCGATCCGGTGCTCGATCTCGCCACCCCGTTCAAGGGCCCGTTCAGGAGCCGCGCGCTGGGCGCCGATGCCGCTGCGGCCCGCGCCGCCGTTGCCCTTGCCAAGCATGCCGGGCTGATCCCGGCGGTCTATGCGGTGCCGCAGGCCGGCATCGCCACTGCCGTC
>NZ_WMHO01000211.1 GCF_010994245.1 Sandarakinorhabdus rubra | reverse complement strand
TGGGCATCGTGGCCGGCGACGGGCTGGGCCGCCTGCTGGGCTGGCAGGTGGTGGCGCCGCCCAGCCGCTTTGCCCATCCCGATGGCGCCGGGCTGATGCTGGTGGCCGGCGGCGCGGCGCTGCTGACCCTGACGATGCTGTGGCTGCGGCGGCAGGGGCCGGGCGCGGCGCGCCTTGCCGGCCTGATGGCGGCGATGGGCGTGGCCGGCGGCCTGCTGTTCGTGGCCCTGCCGGGCTGGACCTGGGTGGACGTGCTGAACCAGGAGGCGCGCAGCCTGGGTTCCGGCGCTGGCCCGGCTGGCGACACGGGCGCGCTCAGGGCCACGCTGGCCACACTGGCCGGCGCGCTGGCCTCGGGCTGGATGACCGGGCGGCTGCATTTCAAGTGGCGGGGGTGGACGGCGGCGGCGCGCAGCGCGGCTGGCGGCGTGCTGATGATGCTGGGCGTCGGCCTCATCCCCGGCGGCAATGATGCACTGCTGCTGGGCGCCGCCCCGGCTGGCGCAGGGAGCGCGCTGATCGCCTTTGCTCTGATGAACATGACCATCCTGGCCCTGACGGCGGCGGCGCGGGTCACGCCCGCGGCACCACCAGCCCGGCACTGAGCCAATCGCGCAGCCATCCGCCGATGGCGTGGCTGGAGGCGCCACTGGCATCGCAGGCCGCGCCAAACCGCTGCCCGGACGCCACGGCCGCCAGCAGATCGCCCTCCCCGCCCTGGGTGCGGCGAAAGCGCGGGTCCAGCCGGTCACGCCACACCAGCACCCAGCCGGGCGCCTGCACCGGCGTCACCGGCCCGGCCGGGATGGCGGCCCAGATGGCATCGGCATTGGTGGCGAAGGCGAGCAGCGTGGCGCCCGGCGCCAGCTTCAGGCGCAAGCCCTCCCAATCGATGGCCTGCGCCTGTGCCCAGCGGGCCGGCTCGGGATCGGCGGCATTGAAGGCGGTGCGCAGTGCCCAGTCCAGCGCCGCAAGCTCTGCCACCTCCGGATCATCGGGCAGGCGGCGGCGCAGATAATCGGGGAAATCGCTGCCATAATCGGCCAGCGTCCAACTGTCCGACGGCGTGATTGCGATATAGGCGAGCGCCAGTTCGGTAAAGGCATCGCCGCCCAGCCATCCCAGCGTCTTGGCGAAATTGTCGGCCAGCCCTTCCACCAGCATGGCGCGCGCCGCATGGCTATGCACTGCCAGCCCGGCCGGCCTTCGCACCAGCGGCGCAATGGCCGACAGATCGCCTGCCATCAGCCCGGCCTGGAACCGCCGCTGGAGATCGAGCAGCGCCATCAGCGGGGCGGCCGGGCCGACGGGCGGGCGGTGTCGCCGGCCAGCTGGGCCTCTGCCGTGCGGGCGTGATCGAGTTCGGCCAGAAGATCGGCCAGCGGCGGAATCTCGTCGTCGCGCTCGATCATCACCGCCACCGGGCCGGCGCGGCGCCGCACCTCGGCATAAAGCGCCCACACGCGGCCCGGCACCGGCGTGTCGTGGGTGTCGATGAGCAGGCCATCGCTGCCTTCGCTGGGGCCGGCGAGGTGCAGCTGGTGCACCGCGGACCAGGGGATGGCATCGAGCATGGCGAACGGATCGCGGCCATGATTGTGGGCCGAAACATGGATATTGTTGACATCGAGCAGCAGCGCGCAGCCGGTGCGAGCCACCAGCGCCGTCAGAAATTCCCCCTCGCTCATCGCGCTGGCCCGGAAGTCGATATAGGTGGACGGGTTTTCCACCAGCAGCGTCCGGCCCAGCGCCTCCTGCGCCTGCCCGACATTGCGGCAGACGATGGCGAGCGCCTCCTCGGTATAGGGCAGCGGCAGCAGATCGTGGCTGTTGACGCCGTCGATGCCGGTCCAGGCCAGATGATCGGACACCCAGAGCGGTTCGATCGCATCTGCGAGCGCCTTCAGGCGGGCGAGATAGGCACGATCAAGGCCGCCGGCGCAGCCCAGGTTCATCGATACGCCGTGCAGCAGCACATCATGGTGGCGGCGCACGCCGGCCAGCACATGGGCCGGCCGGCCGCCATCGACCATGAAATTCTCCGAGATTACCTCGACGAAATCCACCGGCACGTCGCCGGCCAGAAAGGCCTCGTGGTGCGGGCGGCGCAGGCCGAGGCCATAGCGGCTGCCAGAGCTGCTGCCAGAGCAGCCAAATGCGCGCGGCGCGATCATCGGCGCTCCTGGGGCAGGCGTCCAAGGGCGGCAAGCACGTCAGCCGCCGGTGCGAATGCCGGGGCCGGCTTGGGGGTGCCGGCCCCAGACCCGGCTCACTTTTCGGTGAGCCGGCCGCCGGCGTCCTTGCAGGCCTTCACGGTCAGCGCCTTGAAGCCCTGGCCCTTGCAGCCGTTCTGGCCCTTGCAGGCGCTGTTGGCGGTGGCGCAATCCGATGTGCCCTTGCAGCTGTTGATCCCGTAACAGTGCACGAGCTTTTCATCGGCCTTGCCGGCGGCGTGGGCGGCGATGCCGCCGGAAACCGCCACGGCAGCGGCGGCAGTGGCGAGCGAGATGCGGGTTGCGAGCATGATGGTCTCCAGTGCTGGCGCACACCCAATCCCGTGCGCGAGGAGCCGCCGCACCATGGTGACGGCATGGCATCGTTCGCGCAGCACCCGGAGCGGGTTACAGGATGGAGCCGCTGTAACCGGGCCGAGGCAGGCGGCGAACTTGTGTGCAGGTGCCGGCGCCGACATGTGGACCGCCTCCCCCGCTGGCGCCGGTGCGGCTGCCCGTAGACCCCGCAAGCGGGCAGCCGCGCCACCCCCCACGCAACCGGGGCCGCGGCCGATGAAAGGCAAGATGATGAACAGCAACACCCTGCTGGGCGCCGCCGTGCTGGCCGCTCTCGCGGCCGGCGCTGCCAGCGCCGCCGACAAGCCGAAGATGGAAAAATGCTATGGCGTCGCCAAGGCCGGCCAGAATGATTGCGCCGCCGGCGCCGGCACCAGCTGTGCCGGCACCTCCAAGACCGATTATCAGAAGAACGCCTGGAAGCTGGTTCCGGCCGGCACCTGCACCAAGATCAAGACGCCGGGCGGCACCGGCACGCTGACCCCGGCCTGACCGCAGGCCCGATCGCCAGCCTATGCACGGGTCACTGCCGGGCGCGCCGCACGGTTCGGGCGCCCTGACCGTTTCGCCCCATGGTGGGCAGTTGCGGGCCGGGATTGGCCTGCGGCTGCCGCACCTCGCCGCCGTGGCGGCGGGCGAGGCCGCGCTGCCGCCCGGCCTGTGGCTGGAAGTGCATGCCGAGAACTTCATGGTGGACGGCGGCCCCCGGCTGACCGCGCTGCTGGACGTGGCCGAACGCTTCCCGGTGTCGCTGCACGGGGTGGGGCTGGCGCTGGCCGGCACGCGGATGGCGCCGCGCGGGCACCTCAGGCGGCTGGGGCAATTGTGCGATCGGGTACAACCCGTCCTGGTCTCCGATCACCTGGCATGGCAGCGGGCGGGCGATTGGCATGTGCCCGATTTCCTGCCGTTCGCGCGCACGCGGCGGGCACTGGCCATCGCCATCACCAATGTTGGGCGCGCGCAGGATGCACTGGGCCGCCGCCTGCTGGTGGAAAACCCCTCCCACTATGCCGACGTTGGTGGGCACACGTTTGCCGAGGCCGATTTCCTGGCCGAACTGGCCGCTGCCACCGGATGTGGCCTGCTGGTGGACGTGAACAACATCCATGTCTCGGCCCACAACCTCGGCCTTGATGCCGGCTGGCTGGTCGATCAGCTGCCGGCCGCCGCCGTGGCCGAGATCCATGTTGCCGGCCACCGGCCCGACCCGGCCAGCCCGCTGTTGATCGACAGCCATGATGCGCCGGTGGCCGAGCCGGTGTGGGCGCTGGCGGCCCGGTTGCTGGCACGCACCGGGCCGGTGCCACTTCTGGTGGAGCGCGACGCCGAACTGCCGCCGCTGGCGGAGCTTGTGGCCGAAGCGGCGCGCGGCGCAGCCTTGCTGGCAGAGGTTGCAGATGCGCCCTGATCGCCCAGCCGTTGCCGCGCCCACGCCGGCCCGGTTCGAGGCCTGGGTTGCCGGGCTGCTGCGCGGCGAAGCCGTGCCGGTGGCACCCGCGCTGCGACGGGCCATGGCAGTGCACCGGAACAATGCGCTGGCCGCCGCGATGGCCGCGCTGGCCGACAATTTCCCGGTGCTGCGCGCCATGCTGGGCCAGGACGCCTTTGCCGCGCTGGCGCAGCGCCACGCGCTGGCCGAGCCGCCGGCCGATCCCCGGCTGTGCCTCTATGGCGCCGGCCTGCCGGCCACCATCGCTGCGGCCGCCGAACTGGCCACGTTTCCTTATCTAGCCGATCTTGCGCAGCTGGAATGGCTGGTGGTGAAGGCCCTGTTCGCTGCCGATCCGCCGGCGGGTGCACGCCGGATCAGCGCCGGGCGCAGCTGGCCGCCGGCCCCGGCCACCGGCTGGTTGCAGTCGGACTGGCCGGTGGCCAGCC
>NZ_WMHO01000210.1 GCF_010994245.1 Sandarakinorhabdus rubra | reverse complement strand
GCTGGAAACCGCGCTGCCGGCCGGCGGCGCGGTGGCTTTGTCGGGCATGCCCGCCGATCTCGCCACCCGCGCCCGGCGCGGCCAGCTGCCGCCCTGTCCGCGCCTGCGTTAGTCTACTTCGCGATCCCGATCGCCACTTCGCTCACCCAGCCCTTGGTGCCGAGCTCGTCGGTCACTTCCCAGAAGCCGCCCTGCTTGTTGCCGGTGGGATAGAGCATGGCGCCGGCATCCAGCGGTTTGACCACCTTGGCGGTGGAGGCCGCAGCGAACATGCGGCCCGGGTTCTTCATCACCACGGCGCGCTCGGCCTGGGCGCCGCCGGCCGCGGCCTCCAGCCCGCCCAGATCGCCCACCAGCTTGGTGAAGGCATCCAGATAGGCGAGCGCGATGACCTGCCCGATCTCGGTATCCGCATAGCCCGATGCGCCGCCGGCGCCCAGGAAGCCGCCGGCAAAGATGCCGCCACCCGCCCCGAAGCCGACATCGGTCTTGGTGGCCTGGCCCTCGGTCACGAACTCTTCGGACGACTTGTTGTTGACCACTTCCAGCGTGACGTTGGCGCTGCGCTTCTTGACGTCGATGCCGCCCAGAAGCGCGCCGCCAATGCCGGGCACGAAGGCGCCCAGCAGGCCACCGATTCGGTTGCCGCTGCGGTTGCGGTTGGCGGTGACGATGTTGGGAATCAGGGTGAAATCGGCCTGCACCATCTGGCCCTTGCCGATGGTGCCGCCGCCGCGCATCTCGCCGCCGGCGGCCAGCGCGCGTTCGGTCTGCATCGCCGCCATGCCGCGCTGCGAGCGGTTGACGAGGCGGAAGCAGCCGGATTTCTGGGCATAGATGCGCAGCAGCGCTTCGGGGTTGCCAAGGCCCAGGCCCTCCCACCAGCGGTTTTCCGCATCGCTGATGCCCATGGTGCCGATCGGTTTCGCGCAGGTGGGGAGCTCGGCGGTCTTGGCGGCGCGTTGCTTTTCGATGCCGCCCTTGCGCCCGGCGTCGATCTGCGCTGCCGCTGGCGCCGCTGCCAGCACCGCCGCCGCGACACCCATAATCCAACGTCCTGACATCATGTCTCTTCCCCCACAAAGGCGGTGTGTCTGATCAGCGACATTATTGCAGCGTGATGCCGGCGCGGCCAGCCAAAAACCGCGCCAGTTCGCACCATCAGCGCCCGAAGTCGGCCTTTTCGGTGTCCTGGCCTTCGTCGATGATCGAGCGGCGGATGGCGCGGGTGCGGGTGAACAGGCTTTCCAGCGCCTCGCCGTCGCCCCAGCGGATGGCGCGCTGCAGCGCCACCAGATCCTCGGTGAAGCGGCCCAGCAGCTCCAGCACCGCCTCGCGGTTATTGAGGAACACGTCGCGCCACATCACCGGATCGGATGCGGCGATGCGGGTGAAATCGCGGAAGCCGCCGGCCGAATATTTGATCACCTCGCTCTTGGTGACTTCTTCAAGATCGCTGGCCGTGCCGACGATCGAATAGGCGATGAGGTGGGGCAGGTGACTGGTGACAGCCAGCACCCGGTCGTGATGCGGCGCATCCATCAGGTCGACCCGGGCGCCCAGCCGGCGCCAGAATTCCGAAAGCCGCTCGACCATCACGGCATCGGCCCGCGGCGGCGGCGTGATGATGCACCACCGGCCCTTGAACAGGCTGGCGAAGCCGGCATCCGGCCCGGATTTCTCGGTGCCGGCGACCGGGTGGGCGGGGATGACATGGACACCGGGCAGCGCGTCGCCCAGCACGCGCGCCACGCTCTCCTTCACCGAGCCGACGTCGCTCACCACCGTGTCGGGCGCCAGCTCCGGGGCGATCTCGGCCGCGACCGCCGCCATGGCGCCCACCGGCACGGCGAGGATGACGAGATCGGCATCCACCACGGCGGCGCCGGCGCCATCAGCCACATCATCGGCAATGCCAAGGTCGCGCACCCGCTCGCGCACCTGGGCATCGGCATCGGACACGCTGATCCGCACCGTCGGCATCGTCTCGCGAATGGCGCGCGCAAGGCTCGAGCCGATCAGGCCCATGCCGATGATGGCAATGCGGGCAAAGGGCAGCATCAGGCGCTTGTTCCTTCGCTTGCACCCTCGACATAGTCGCGCAGGGCCGCCGCCACGGTGCGGGTCTCCTGTTCCGTGCCGATCGAGATGCGCAGGGTGCGCGGCATGTTCTGCACCGCGAGATAGCGGCAGATGATGCCGTGATCGAGCAGCCACGCGTTGCAGGCCGCCGCCGTGACCGGGCCGGCTTCTGGGAACTCCACCAGGATGAAGTTGGCGGCCGAGGGGATGGCGCGCAGGCCGGCGTTCCCCAAAGCGGCGATCTCGCCGGCCAGCCAGTCGCGCAGGCGGATGGTTTCGGCGCGCACCATGGCGATGTGGGCGTCATCGCCAAGGCTGGCGACGGCAGCGGCCTGGCCCGTGGTCGTCACGTTGAAGGGCCCGCGCACCCGTTCCAGCGCGTCGATGATGGCCAGCGGCGCCACCGCCCAGCCGATGCGCTGGGCGGCAAGCCCGTGGATCTTGGAAAAGGTGCGGGTGACGATCAGGTTGGGCAGGCGCTGCGCCAGCACCAGCCCGTCCTCATAGTCGCCATCCACGAACTCGGCATAGGCGCAGTCGAGCACCAGGATCACGTGCGTGGGCAGGCCCGCGATGAGCCGGCGCACTTCGTCTGCGGGCAGCAGTGTGCCGGTGGGGTTGTTGGGGTTGGCCAGATAGATGACGCGGGTGGCGGGGGTGACGGCGGCCAGGATGGCGCCCACGTCGGCGGTGTAATCAACGTCCGGCACCACGACCGGCGTGGCGCCGACGCGGCGGGTGGCACCCTCATACACGGCAAAGCCGTGGCGGACGTGGATGATCTCGTCGCCCGGCCCGGCAAAGGCCGAGGCGATCATGTGCAATATCTCGTCGCTGCCGGTGCCGCAGATGATGTGGGCGGGATCGACGCCAAACTTGGCGCCCAGCGCGGCCCTGAGGCCAGTGGCGGCCGGATCGGGATAGCGATGGCCTTCGGCCAGCACCTGCGTCATCGCCGCCACCGCCTTGGGGGAGGGGCCCCACGGATTCTCGTTGGAGGAGAGCTTGGCCACCACCGGCACGCCAGCGCTGGATTTGCCCGGCACATAGGCGTGCATGGCGGCAATCCACGGCTTCATCCGAGGTGTGGCGGCAGGGGCGTTGCTGGTCATGGCGAGCGCGTTAGCGAATATCGCTTCCCCCGTCACCCCTGCGCCATTATTGCGCTGGCCCCACATGGATGAACGCTTTGGCCTTGATCGACGCATCACGCTTCCCGGCGACTTCGCGCTGGCGGGCGGCGCCGTGTTGCCTGAACTGACCATTGCCTATGAAACCTATGGCAAGCTGAACGCCAACCGCACGAACGCCGTTCTCATCTGCCACGCGCTCACCCTCGATCAATATGTCGCCAGCCCGCACCCGCGTACTGGCAAGGCCGGCTGGTGGACGCGCGCTGTCGGCCCCGGCAAGCCGATCGACACCGACCAGTGGTTCGTCATTTGCGCCAACGTGCTCGGCGGCTGCATGGGCTCCACCGGCCCGGCCAGCACCGATCCGCTGAGCGGTGTGGCCTATGCCATGCGCTTTCCGGTGATCACCATTTCCGACATGGTGGCAGCCCAGGCGCGCCTGCTCGACACCCTTGGCATCGCGCGGCTGGCGGCGGTGGTCGGCGGCTCGATGGGCGGCATGCAGGCGTTGACCTGGGCGGTTGAGCATCCGGCCCGGGTGGACAAGGTGGTGGCGATTGCCACGGCCGCCCGGCACAGCGCCCAGAACATCGCCTTCCACGAAGTCGGCCGCCAGGCGATCATGGCCGATCCGATGTGGCAGGGCGGCGATTATGCCCCCGACGCACCGCCGGCGGCTGGCCTTGCCGTGGCGCGCATGGCTGCGCACATCACCTATCTGTCCGAGGAAGGCCTCACCGAAAAGTTCGGCCGGCGCCTGCAGAACCGCGATTCGGTCTCCTTCGGCTTCGATGCCGATTTCCAGGTCGAATCCTATCTGCGCCACCAGGGGCTCAGCTTCGTCGAGCGGTTCGACGCCAATTCCTACCTCTACATCACGCGCGCCATGGACTATTTCGACCTCGCCCAGCGCCACGAGGGCAATCTGGCGCGCGCCTTTGCCGGCACCGCCAGCCGCTTCTGCCTCGTCTCCTTCACCTCGGACTGGCTCTACCCCACCGCGGAAAGCCGGCGCATCGTGCGGGCGCTGAACGCTGCCGCCGCGCCGGTGTCCTTCGTCGAGCTGGAAAGCCCGTTCGGCCATGATGCCTTCCTGCTCGACTCGCCGGAGATGAACCGCGTCATCAGCGGGTTTCTCGCCGCATGAGCCGGGCCCCGCTGCGCGCTGACCTCGCCGCCGTGGCCGCCGCCGTGCCGGAGGGCGCGCGGGTGCTCGACATCGGCTGCGGCGACGGCCA
>NZ_WMHO01000021.1 GCF_010994245.1 Sandarakinorhabdus rubra | reverse complement strand
CGCCGGCCAGCGCAGGGTGCGCAGCGGCCAGCCATCGCGCATCGCCCGCAATTCCGCCGTCCCGCCCGGCGGCAGGCTGCGGCGCCGGCGCAGCGGATCGGTTTCGTGGGCCATGCCAACTGGATAGCCGCTGACGTGCCGACAGGCCAGCAATTGCCACAGCCGCCCGGTGGGGCCTAGGATGGCCCCATGCATCCAAGCGTGAAACTTCTCGTCGGGCTGGCCGCCACTGTTGTGCTGGCGCGCGGCGCCGCGATGACCGGGGGCGGCACCGTGATCGGCCGGCTGAACTGGGCGGCGCAGCAGGCGCTGCTGAAGGAAGGCGTGGCCGATGGCAGCGTGTCGTTCCGCCAGCCCTCTGGCCTCATAGGGCGGGAGGCCTGGCTGTCCGGCAGCGCCGATGCCGCCACCCGCGCCAGGGTGATCGCCCGGCTGCGGCGCCACCCCGGCATGGCGGATGCGCACTGGGTGAACCGGTGAGCTGGCTGTTCGGCGAGATCTGGGCCTGGGTGCTGGCCGGCTTTGCCGTCGGGCTGCTGACGGGCTGGTGGATGTGGAAGCGGTAGGGCTGCGGTCTGTCCGTTCGACGTGACGTCGAACGGGCTTCGCGCGAGTCGGTGATTATCGCGAAGCGATAATCACGCGCCGCGCTTCAGCGCCGCCTGTGCCGCCGCCAGCCGCGCAATCGGCACGCGGTAGGGTGAGCAGGACACATAATCCAGCCCCAGCCCCTCGCAGAAGCGGATGCTGGCCGGATCGCCGCCATGTTCGCCGCAGATGCCCAGCTTCAGGCCCGGCCTGGCCGCCCGGCCGCGTTCGGCCGCCATCGCCACCAGTTCGCCCACCCCGTCCTCGTCGATGGAGACGAACGGGTCCTTGGGATAGATGCCCTTCTCGACATAGGGGCCGAGGAAGCGCGCGGCGTCATCGCGGCTGATGCCCAGCGTCGTCTGCGTCAGGTCGTTGGTGCCGAAGCTGAAGAATTCGGCATGGGCGGCTATCTCGCCGGCGCGCAGCGCAGCGCGCGGCAGCTCGATCATCGTGCCGACCAGATAATCGAGACGGGTGCCGGTTTCGGCGAACACATGTTCAGCCTCGGCATCGATGGCGGCCTTGGTCAGTTCCAGTTCGCGGGCCGTCGCCACCAGCGGCACCATAACTTCAGGCACCACCGCTGCGCCGGCTTCCTTCGCCACCATCACCGCCGCCTCGAAGATGGCGCGGGCCTGCATGGCATAGATTTCCGGATAGGTGATGCCCAGCCGGCAGCCGCGGTGGCCAAGCATCGGGTTGAATTCGTGCAGTTCGCCGATGCGGCGTCGCACCAGCGTTTCAGGCAGGCCGGTCGCCTGCGCCACATCGGCAAAGCCGGCATCATCGTGCGGCAGGAATTCGTGCAGCGGCGGATCGAGCAGGCGGATGGTCACCGGCAGACCGGCCATCACCCGGAAGATCTCGGCAAAGTCGGCGCGCTGCTCGGGCAGCAGCTCGGCCAGCGCCGCGGCGCGGCCCGCCGTATCCTCGGCCAGGATCATGCGGCGCACGGCGGTGATGCGGCCGGGCTCGAAGAACATGTGCTCGGTGCGGCACAGGCCGATCCCTTCCGCGCCGAACTGGCGGGCCACCCGGCAATCGGCCGGGGTTTCGGCGTTGGTTCGCACCTTCAGGCGGCGGTGCTTGTCGGCCCAGGCCATCAGCGTGCCGAAATCGCCCGACAGGTCGGGCTCGACGGTCGCCACCTCGCCCAGCATCACATCGCCGGTGGTGCCGTCGATGGTGATGCGCTCGCCTTCCTCGATGCGGCGGCCGCCACAGCTCATGGTGCGGGTGGAAAGATCGATGCTGATGCTGCCAGCGCCCGACACGCAAGGGCGGCCCATGCCGCGCGCCACCACGGCAGCGTGGCTGGTCATGCCGCCACGCGCCGTCAGGATGCCGCGCGCCGCGTGCATGCCGTGGATATCTTCCGGGCTTGTTTCGGTGCGCACCAGGATCACCGCTTCACCAGCGCGGGCCTTGAGCTCGGCCAGGTCACTGTCGAACACCACGGCGCCGTTGGCCGCGCCGGGGCTGGCCGGCAGGCCGCGTGCGATCACGTCACGCGGGGCCTTGGGGTCAAGCGTCGGGTGCAGCAGTTGGTCAAGCGCGCCGGCCTCGACCCGCGCCACCGCTTCGGCTTCGGTGATCAGGCCCTCGCCCACCATGTCGACGGCGATCTTCAGCGCGGCCTTCGCCGTGCGCTTGCCGCTGCGCGTCTGCAGCATCCACAGGCGGCCATCCTCCACCGTGAACTCGATATCCTGCATGTCGCGGTAATGGCCTTCGAGCAGATCGAACACCCGGCCCAGCTCGGCGAACACGGTGGGCATCGCCTCTTCCATGGAGGCCGCCTTGGCGCCGGCCTTCAGCCGCGCGGCCTTCGTGAGATACTGGGGCGTGCGGATGCCCGCCACCACATCCTCGCCCTGCGCGTTGATCAGATATTCGCCGTACCAGGCCTTCTCGCCGGTGCTGGGATCGCGGGTGAAGGCGACCCCGGTCGCCGACGTGTCGCCCAGGTTGCCGAACACCATCGCCTGCACGTTGACCGCGGTGCCCCAGTCTTCGGGAATATCGTTCAGCCGGCGATAAGTGCGCGCCCGGTCGCTGCGCCATGATCCGAACACGGCGCCGATGGCGCCCCACAGCTGCTCGTGCGGGTCCTGCGGGAAGGGGCGGCCCAGATTCTGCTCGACGATGGCGCGATAGCGGGCGACGAGCTTCTTCAGGTCCTCGGCATCCAGCCCAGTGTCCTGCGTCACGCCCTTGTCTTCCTTGGCGATTTCCAGCGCATCCTCGAACAGGTAGTGATCGAGGCCCAGCACCACGTCGCCATACATCTGGATGAAGCGGCGATAGCTGTCCCAGGCAAAGCGCGGGTTGCCCGATGCGGTGGCAAGGCCTTCCACGGTCACGTCGTTGAGGCCGAGGTTGAGCACCGTGTCCATCATGCCGGGCATCGACACGCGCGCGCCGGAGCGGACGGAAACGAGCAGGGGGTTGGCGGCATCGCCGAAGCGCTTGCCGGTCACGCCTTCAACGAAGGCCAGCGCCTCGAGCACGTCAGCCTGCACGGTATCAGGCAGTTTGCCGCCGGCATCATAGAAAGCCGCGCACACGTGGGTGGCGATGGTCAGGCCGGGCGGCACCGGCAGGCCTATGCCGGCCATTTCGGCAAGGTTGGCGCCCTTGCCGCCCAGCAGTTCCTTCTGCTTGGCGTCGCCTTCGGCCTTGCCGCCGCCAAAGCGATAGACTGACTTCGTCATTCCACGGTTCCTGTCCAAGGCTGTTCAGCCTTCGATCTTCGAAAAGTCGGCGACGCCATGCACGGCATCGCGGAAACGCGCAAGCAGCGCCAGCCGCCGCGCCCTGATACCGGGGTCGGGATCGTTGACCATCACGCCCTCGAAAAAGGCATCGACCGGCGCCCGCAGTGTGGCGAGTGCCGCCATGGCATCGGTGAAGCGCTCCTCGGCAACGGCCGCGGTGGCGGTGGGCAGGGCGACGTCGAGCGCGGCGGCGAGGGTGCTTTCCGCGCCGTCGCCAGCGCCGGCTGCGGGCTTACCAATGCCGTCCTTCTCGGCCGCCTTCAGGATGTTGGCAGCGCGCTTGTAGCCGGCCAGCAGGTTGGTGCCATCCGCCGTCTCCACGAACGCCTGCAACGCCTTCACGCGGGCAAGTAGGCGGACAAGGTCATCCTCGCCGCCCAGCGCAAATACGGCGTCGATCAGATCATGGCGGACGCCGGCCTCGCGCTGCTGGACCTTCAGGCGGTCGGCGAAGAATGGTAGCATTTCAACTGCGGTCTGAATTGAGGCATTCACAACATATGAGTTCTGCTTTTGCTCCGTGCCCGCAATTAGCTTCAATGCGCGCACGGGAGCCGAATCAGACGAAAGCAAACCTAACGAGTCCAATATCTCACGCGATATATTTTCAACTCGACTTTCTGCCTCGCTAACTTTTTGAGATAGAAATTCCAAATGCTCTCGGGCTTGCTTAGATTCACTTTCAAAGATACCAGAAGCGCCATAAGCAAGAAGGTGAACGAGCCCTCTTCTGATATTGTTGTTCAAAACTATTTGGATCAGCGCTAGCGCCTGGCGACGCAAGGCAAATGGATCCTTTGAGCCTGTCGGTTGGATCTTATGACGAAAGAACCCAACCAACGTATCCAGCTTGTCTGCCAATGCGACAGCAACGCTCACGGGCGCGGTCGGCACGTCATCGCCCTGCCCGGCCGGCTTGTAATGGTCGCGGATCGCGTCGGCGATGGCCGGGTCGGAGCCGATGGCGAGCGCCAGATAGCGGCCGATCTGGCCTTGCAGCTCGGGGAATTCGCCCACGGTGGCGGAGACGAGATCGGCCTTGGCGAGGCGGGCGGCGGCTTCGGCCTGTGCCGGATCGGCCGGCACCGCGCCGCTTTCGCACAGCCATTTCGCCAGCGCCGCCACACGCTCCACCTTGTCGGCCAGCGTGCCCAGTTTCTCGTGGAAAACGATATCGTTCAGCTTGGGCAGGAAGCCTTCCAGCCCGTGCGCCTTCACGAAGGCCACATCCTGCTCCCAGAAGAAGCGGGCGTCGGACAGGCGGGCGGAGAGCACGCGCTGGTTGCCGTGGGTGATGGCGGCGCCGCCATCGCTGGCCTCGAGATTGGCGACGCAGATGAAGGCCGGGGCGAGCGCGCCGGCGCTATCCGACAGCGCGAAATATTTCTGGTTGGTGCGCATGGTGAGCACGATCACCTCGCGCGGCACCGACAGGAAGGCGGGATCGAACCGGCCCAAGAGCGGCACCGGCCATTCGGTGAGGCCGGCGTTCTCGGCCACCAGCCCCTCATCAGGGATCAGCGACAGGCCGGCTTCGGCGGCCAGTGCGGCGGCGCGGGCGGCGATGATCTGCCGGCGCTCGGCGCTGGAGGCCAGCACGCGGGCAGCGCGTAATTGCTCCAGATAGGTGGCGGCGCTGGTGATGCTCAAGCTCTCCGGCGCATGGATGCGATGCCCGCGCGTCTCGCGGCCCGAGGTGATGCCATGCGCCTCACAGGCCACCACGTCCGTATCCAGCAACGCGACAATGCCGGTCAGCGGCCGCACCCAGCGCGGCGACGCGGTGAACTGGCTCGCCTCGCCCCAGCGCATCGACTTGGGCCAGGCGAACTCGCGCACGATCTGAGGGATGGCCTCGGCCAGGATGTCGGCGGCCGACCGCCCTTCGCGGCGGATCACCGCAAACAGCACGACGCCCTTGGGCGTCTCGCGTTCTTCGAGCTGCTCGCGGTTCAGGCCGGTCTTCTTGAGAAAGCCCTCGATCGCCTGCGCCGGCGCCGTGGCGGCGGGGCCCTTCACCTCCTCGGCGCTGCCTGCACTGGCGGCGGCCACATCGTCGGCGATCAGCCACAGCCGGCGTGGCGTGGCGTCCGCCGTCACCGTGCCATGGGCAAGGCCGGCGGCCTTCAGCGCCTCGATGAAGCGCGTGCGCAGCTGTTCGGCGGCGGCGGCCTGCATGCGCGCCGGGATTTCCTCGGATTGCAGTTCGAGCAGGAATTTCATTGGGCCTGCTCCACCCAGCAATCGGCCACCGCCTTCACCAGGTCGCGCACGCGGCCGATATAGGCTTGCCGTTCGGCGACGCTGATGACGCCGCGGGCGTTAAGCAGGTTGAACAGATGGCTGGCCTTGATCGCCTGGTCATAGGCCGGCAGCGGCAGGCCGGCGGCCACCAGTGCCCGGCATTCCTCGGCCACGTCCTTGAAATGCTGGAACAGCTTGTCGGTGTTGGCCTTCTCGAAATTATAGGCGCTGAACTGCTGTTCCTGTTTCAGGAACACCTCGCCATAGGTCACACCGGCATCATTGTAGGCGAGGTCATAGACGTTCTCGACGCCCTGGATGTACATCGCCAGCCGTTCGAGGCCATAGGTCAACTCACCGGCCACCGGCGCGCAGTCATGGCCCGCAACCTGCTGGAAATAGGTGAACTGGGAGACTTCCATCCCGTCGCACCACACTTCCCAGCCCAGGCCCCAGGCGCCCAATGTGGGGCTTTCCCAGTCGTCCTCGACAAAGCGGATATCATGCTTCGCCCGGTCGACGCCAATGGCGTCGAGGCTGCCGAGATAAAGCCCGATCAGATCGGGCGGACTGGGCTTCAATATCACCTGGAACTGGTAATAATGCTGCAGCCGGTTGGGGTTCTCGCCATAACGGCCATCGGATGGCCGGCGGCTGGGCTGCACATAGCAGGCGTTCCAGTGCGCCGGGCCGAGGCTGCGCAGCGTGGTGGCCGGGTGGAAGGTGCCGGCCCCCACCTCCACGTCATAGGGCTGCAGGATCACGCAGCCCTTCGCGCCCCAATAGGCCTGGAGCGCAAGGATCATCGCCTGGAAGGAAAGAGGTTTCGACACGGACGGCCCTTAGCGGGCGGGGGCTTGGCTGGTCAATCGGCGAGCAGCCAGGCGAGGATGGCGGCATCGTCCGCGGGGTCAATCGGCGCGCCATAGACGGTGCGCATCTTGGCGATCGTTTCGGCCCACTGCACGCGGGACAGGCGCGGCTGCGCGGTGATCATCGCGGCGCTGTGGCAACCAAGGCAATTGCCGTTGGCGGCATCGGCCGACACGCCATAGCGTTCGGGCAGCAGGCCTTCGTCATTGGGCAGATCGACAGCCAGCGGCCGGCTGGGCGGTGCCGCCGCGATGAGCAGCAGCAGGGCGAGCGGGGCAAGGCGCATCAGGCGATCTCCACGCGCACAGCGTCCACCCCGGCGCGGTTGTAGCCGGACGGGTTCCAGTTCTGCGCCGCCGGCTGCGCCACGCCGGCAGCGTTGGTGGCGCGCGCCCAGATCGTATGGCGGCCGGGCGGCAGGGCCAGCGCACCGCGAAACCGGCGGAAGGCAAAACGGCCATGATCGGGGCCGAGCTGCACCGGCAGCCACGAGGCGCCGCCATCGGCCGACAGTTCGACGCGCGCCACGCCATGATCACCGCCCAGTGCGACACCCTGCACCGGCGTGAATGCGCGGGTCGGCAGCCGCGCACCGGTGGCGATATTGGTGACGAACGCCCGCGGCCGCATGGTGGTGACCGGCACGCGCGGCCCGGCCGGCGCACCCGGCGCGATATCGGCCAGCGGATTGGCCGGCTGCAGATAGGCCTTCGCCATCCAGTAGCCATCGTCCGGCCGGTCCAGCACCTCGATCTGGTCAAGCATCTTGACCCAGTAAGTGGAATACCAGCCCGGCACCACCAGCCGCAGCGGAAAGCCGTTCAGCATCGGCAGCGGCTCGCCGTTCATGGCCCAGGCGATCATCACATCGTCGGTGAGGGCATGATCGACGGGCAGGCTCTTGGCATAATCGGGCGCGCCCTCCCCGGCCGGTGCATCCAGCCCGCTGCAACGCACCGCCACGGCGCCGGCCTTCACGCCAGCAAGGGCGAGGACGTCCTTCAAACGCACGCCCTCCCACAGCGCATTGCCCATCGCGCCATTGGCCCATTGCGCACCGGGCACACGCGGGCTGAACAGGCCGCGGCCGTTGCCGGCGCACTGGTTGACCGCCGCCACGGCAACGCGCGGCAGGCGGGCGAGATCGGCGAGCGACAAGTTGAGTGCCCGGCCCACGTGGCCCGTCACCCGCAGCCGATGCTGCGCCGGGTTGATCCGGGTCGGGAATGGATAATGCCAGCGCACGAAGAAGCGGTCGTTCGGCGTGAAATCATGGGCGTCGAACACGCTCATCGGCGTTTCCAGCAGCGGCGGGGTGGACCGCTGCAGGATCATCTCGGATTTCTGCGGAAAGGCGCTGGTGGTGGGCCGCAACCCGTTGTCGGAGAAGCCCAGATCGACCTGCGCGGCAGCAGGCGCTGCAGCCAGGGAAGCGATCAGGGCGCGGCGGGTGAGCATGGGGAAGGTGTAGCCGCGCGGCATGATGCTGTCACGCGCGGCCGGCGGCAAAGCCGCCGAGTCCGCTACGGGAGAAAGAAGCCAAGGAAGGGTAGGGCGCGGCGGAGCCACGCCGTCGAAGCTGTTCGTCTGGCCTGATGGCCAGACGCCAGCCCGGCCGTGCTTGCGCGAGTCCGCGCGCGGTACGCTCGCTGGCCGCGCTACGCACCGTGGAGTATGTGCATCACATCGCCATCGGCAACGACATAATCCTTGCCCTCGGCACGCAACTTGCCGGCCTCCTTGGCCGGGCCTTCACCGCCGAGCGTAACATAGTCAACATAGGCGATGGTTTCGGCGCGGATGAACTTCTTCTCGAAATCGCCGTGGATCTCGCCGGCGGCCTGGGGCGCGCGGGACCCCTTCTTCACCGTCCACGCCCGCGCCTCCTTAGGGCCAACGGTGAAGAAGGTGATGAGGCCCAGCAGCGCATAGGCGGCGCGCACCACGCGGGCGAGGCCGGTTTCGTGCAGGCCCAGGCTCTCCAGATACTCGGCGCGATCGGCCGGCTCCATGGTGGCGATCTCGGCCTCGATCGCGGCAGAGACCACCACGGCGTGGGCGCCGATGCCGGCCGCCATCCTTGCCACCGCCTCGCTGTGGGCGTTGCCGGTGGCGGCGCTGGCCTCCTCCACGTTGCAGACATAGAGGACCGGCTTGGTGGTCAGCAGCTGCGCCTGTTTCAGGGCGCGCGCCTCCTCCTCGTCCTTCGGCTGCACCAGGCGGGCGGGCTTGCCGGCCTTCAACAGGTCCAGCGCCTGGCCCAGCACGGCGGCCTGCACCTTGGCCTCCTTGTCGCCCTGCGCGGCCTTCTTGGCGAGCTGCGGCAGGCGCTTTTCCAGGCTTTCGAGGTCTGCGAGCATCAGCTCGGTCTCGACCGTCTCGGCATCCTCCACCGGGTTCACGCGGCCGGCGACGTGGGTGACATCATCATCCTCGAAACAGCGCAGCACATGGGCGATGGCATCGGTTTCGCGGATGTTGGCGAGGAACTGGTTGCCGAGCCCCTCCCCCTTCGACGCGCCCTTCACCAGCCCGGCGATGTCGGTGAAACCCAGCTGCGTCTCGATGATCTTCGCCGATTTGGCGATGGCCGCCAGCTTGTCGAGCCGTGGATCGGGCACCGCCACGTTCCCCACATTGGGCTCGATGGTGCAGAAGGGATAGTTGGCCGCCTGCGCCGCCGCCGTTTCGGTCAGCGCATTGAAGAGGGTGGACTTGCCGACATTGGGCAGGCCGACGATACCGACACGGATGGGCATGAAACTTGTCCGATGATCTGGGGTTTGCGCGGCTCTCTAGTCGCCAGTGCTCACGGCTGCAACCGCAGCGCCACGTCCGACAGGTAGCGCGCCTCGTCTCCGGCCAGCAGCGTGGGCAGTTCATCCGCCATCACACCCAGCAGATCGGCGAGTGGATCCATCTCGGCTTTCGCGAAATTGCCCAGCACGTGGCCCGTCACCCGCTCCTTGTGACCGGGGTGGCCGATGCCGATGCGCACCCGCCGGTAATCGGCGCCGACATGCGCATCGAGGCTGCGGATGCCGTTGTGCCCGGCCGCGCCGCCGCCATGCTTGATGCGCAATTTGAAGGGCGCGAGATCAAGCTCGTCATAGAAGACTGTAAGCGCTGCGGCCGCCTCGGCCTTGAAAAAGCGCAGCGCCTCGCCGACGCTGCGGCCGCTCTCGTTCATGAAGGTGGCGGGCTTGAGCAGCAGCACCCTGGCGGTGCCGATCCGCCCCTCGGCGGCCAGGCCCTGGAACCGCGGCTTGAACGGCCCGATGTCCCAGCGCGCCGCAATGGCGTCAACCGCCATGAACCCGACATTGTGCCGGTGCAGCGCATAGGACGCGCCGGGATTGCCGAGACCGACCAGCAGATGCATCGCGGGCTGCTATCCTGTGATTACACGAACGGGGCAAGAAAAACGGGGCAGGAGATGGCTCCCCTGCCCCGCCCGTCTTGCGATTGCAACGCGGCCGCTCAGGAAGCGGCGGCTTCGGTCTCGGTATCGCCTTCCTCGCTCTTCATGGCCTTCGGGGCAACGATCGTGGCGATGGTCAGGTCGGTCTCGCGGCCGTGCGGCTTGACGCCGGCCGGCAGCTTCACATCGGCGATGTGGATGGCGGCACCCACCTGCAAGCCAGCAAGGCTGATGGTGATGTCATCCGGGATGACATCGGGCGCGCAGTCGAGCTTCAGCTCGTGGGCGACGATGTTCAGCATCGCGCCCTGCTTGATGGCCGACAGTTCCTGATCGACGAAGTGCACCGGCACGGTGACAGTGACGATCTCGTTGCCAGTGAGGCGCAGGAAATCGACATGGATCGGGCGGTCGGTGACCGGGTGGAAGGCGACGTCGCGCGGCAGGGTGCGCACGGTCTTGCCGTCCAGCTCCAGCTCCACGATGGCGTTCATGAAGTGGCCGGTGTGCAGCTGGCGGACGAGGATCTTCTCCTCGACATGGATGGGGGTGGCGGCTTCGCCCGCACCATAGATCACGGCCGGGACACGGCCTTCGCGGCGGATCGCGCGGGAGGCTCCCTTGCCTGCCTTGGCGCGAAGTTCAGCCGCGAGCTTGAAGGATTCGCTCATTGCTCGCTCCTGATGGATATGATTTCACGAAACCCCGCCGCCTCCAGGGATGCGAAAATGGCGGGCGCCTCGCGAAGCGCCGGCCCTTAAGGCAGCCCCGCGCAAAAGGCAAGCGGGCAGGCTCTAGGGCGCGGCCTTGTCGCTGTAGCTGTCGATCTTCAGCCCGCCGTCCTCGTCCACCAGCACGAACAGCTCGTTGACGGCCCCGCGTTCATAACGCGCCGCCCAGACAAGGGTGATGCGGCCATCATCGGCCGAGATGCGCGCCAGACCGCCCCCCAGATAGCGGCCATGGCGGGCGCCGAGATTGCGGAAGGCGCGCGCCGTGCCAAGGCCGGGGCGCAAGGCCCGCGTCGATCGGCTGAGCAGGCCATCGATGGCGGCCCAGTCCCCGTCCGCAAGCGCGGCGTGGAAGCGGGTGACAAGGCCAACCGCCGCCGCTTCATCGACACCGGAACAGGCGACCAGCGCCGCCACCAGCACGGCCGGCGCCAGCCACCCCCTCATTCGACACGCCTCACCCGGAAGCCGCGGGCCTTCAGCATCTCGATCAGGCTGCCCGGCCCGGCCATGTGGGCGGCGCCCACGGCCATGAACAGCCGCCCCTTGCGCCGGGCGGCCACGAACCGCGCCCAGGCAGCGTTGCGATCGGT
Organism: Sandarakinorhabdus rubra; assembly: GCF_010994245.1. Taxonomy (GTDB): domain Bacteria; phylum Pseudomonadota; class Alphaproteobacteria; order Sphingomonadales; family Sphingomonadaceae; genus Sandarakinorhabdus; species Sandarakinorhabdus rubra. Next base: position 7,477 of record NZ_WMHO01000021.1, on the reverse strand, counting down.
GAGCAGGCGACGTTCCAGTTCCGGCGACAGGCTGGCGTCATCGAAATCGCGGCGGATTCGCGCGATGTCGCCGGCGCTCCAGGCGGTGACGAGCGCGCGCATTGCATTCTGCGACTGGCCAGCATCGGCCACGGCGGAGGCCAGCAGCAGGCGCTGCTCCGCTTCCGGCAGGCCGTTGAACAGTTCCAGCTGGCCGGGCGGCGTCTCCAGCCCCACCAGCTGCTTGCCCGCCGCCCGGGCGCGACCGATCAGCGTCACGTCCACCCCGGCCGCCGGATCGATGCCGTTCATCAGCATCTCCAGCTGCACAAGGCTCAGCGCCGCGAACCAGCTCTTCATGCGGTCAAGATTGGCCAGGGGCAGGTCGCTGGCCTTCACCATGGCGTCATAGCGGCCCTTCAGATCATCGGGCAGCCGGTCGCGGATCGGCACGGGCGTGGGCAGATAGGCGATCTGCTCGGTCAGTTCGGCTGTGGCGCCCGGCTCGGTGGGCGGCAGCATCTCAACCACCAGCGTGTCGGCACGGGCAAAGGCGGCGCGGGCCTTCGGGCTGAACCAGTCCGTGCCGGGTGGCAGCGCGTGGATGGTGCCATAAAGGATCACCGTCCGTCCGGCCTTCGATGCGGTCCACAGCGCCGGCACCGCCAGTGCCGGAACGGCCAGCAGCAGCAGGGCCGCCAGGAACAGGCGGCACAGCAAAAGCGGGAAGCAGGGGGAACGTGCCATCACCATTGATCTTGGCCAGTCCGGGTGACCGCCGTCAATTCGCCGACTGTGGCGAGGGGCCGGGTCAGGCGGCCTATTCGATGCGCGTCACCGTGAAGCCACGGCTTTCCAGCATCGGGATCAGGCTGTCCGACCCCAGCATGTGCATGGCGCCGACGCCCATGAAAATGCGCTGCTGGCCGGTGAACATGGTCGCGATGGTCTGGACCCAGGTCCGGTTGCGGTCGCGGATCAACCCCTGGTTCAGATCGACCGGCGACGATTCGCCCTTCTCGAAGCTGGACTGCAACCGCTTGAGATCGCCGGACTGCCAGCTGTCGAGCATTTCGGGAAAGAGTGACCCAAAGTCCGACAGGTGCGCAACCGTGTCCACCAGCATGTCCCGCTGGACGGCGGGGGGCATGGCGTTCAGCATCCTTGTGCCTGTCTCATAGGGTTCCAGTCCGGCCACGCGCTTGCCGGCCGCGCCCGCCATCGCGATCAGCGTCTGGTCAGCGCCGGAATTGTAATCCAGCCCGATCATCTCCAGCTGGGCGCGCATCAGACCGAAGGCGAGCACCCAATCCTTCCACCTCGCCATTTCGGGAACGGACAGCAGATGGACGTCGGCAATGTCCTGCATCGTCGGGCGCAGGCTTGCCGGCAGCCGCGCCGCAACCGGGACCGGCTTGGCGAGGCGGCCAAGGCGATCGGTCATATCGGTCAATGCGGCTGCCTTCTTCGGGGCGACAGCCTCGACCATCAGCAGATCGGCTGCATCGAAGGCCGCCCGCGCCCTGGGGCTCAGCCACGCCGGATCCGGGTGTGTCTCGCCGATCAGCACGCGGGCCGGCAGAAAGTGGACCGTGCCCATCATCGTGATGGTGCCGCCCTTGCCGTTGCTGACCTGCCACAATGCTGGATAAGCAAGCGCCGGCAGCGATACCCAAAACAGGACGTAAACAAAGAATAAACGCAACAACTTCATGGCCCTTGCATGCCATGAACTCTCAACTTTGGCAATATGTTGGCTTTATTCGGCTCAACTCGCCGCCTTGGCCCAATATTCGTCCTTCAAAAGCCGCTTGTAGAGCTTGCCGGTGTCATGCCGGGGCAGTTCGGCGCGGAAATCGATGCGCTTCGGGCACTTCACGTGAGACAGCCGACCGCGCACATGGGCCAGAAGTTCGGCCTCCAGTTGAGGCCCGGCGCGGGCCATGTCGCGCGGTTGCACCACGGCGTGGACGGCCTCGCCCATCTCGGCATCGGGAATGCCGAACACCGCCACGTCGGCCACCTCGGGATGGCCGATCAGCACATTCTCGGCCTCCTGCGGATAGACGTTGACGCCGCCCGAGATGATCATGAAGGCCGCCCGGTCGGTGAGGAACAGATAGCCATCCTCATCGACATGGCCGATGTCGCCGAAGGTGGCGCCATGTTCGCCCATCACGCTGGCGGTCTTGGCGGGATCATTGTGATAGCTGAAGCTGCCGCCGCCGTGGAAGAAGATGCGGCCTGTCTGGCCCGGCGCCAGCAGATTGCCCTCGTCGTCGATCACGCGGATCTCGCCCAGGATCGCCTTGCCCACGCTGCCGGGCTTGTTCAGCCATTCCTGCGGGGAAATGGCGGTGAAGCCTGCCCCTTCGGTGGCGCTGTAGTATTCATAGATCACCGGCCCCCACCAGGCGATCATGGCGTGCTTCACGTCCACCGGGCAGGGCGCGGCGGCGTGGATGGCGACCTTCAGGCTGGACAGATCATATTTCGTCCGCACGTCCTCGGGCAGCTTCAGCATGCGCACGAACATGGTGGGCACCAGCTGGCTGTGGGTAATGCGATACTTCTCGACCAGCGCCAGATAGGTTTCGGGATCGAACTTTTCCATCACCACCACGGTGCCGCCGAACTTGTGCACGCTCATGCAATAACGCAGCGGCGCGGCGTGATAGAGCGGCGCCGGCGAGAGATACATCATGCCGGGGGCAAAGCCGTAGAGATGCGCCACCAGGCCGGTGAGGGCATCGAGCTGATCTATGGGGCCTTCCGGCAGCGGGCCGCGCACCCCCTTGGGCCGGCCGGTGGTGCCGCTGGAATAGAGCATGTCGCGCCCGGCGCTTTCGTCCGCGATGCGGGTGGCCGGCAGACTGGCCAGGGCATCGGCCAGCCGGGTGCAGCCAGCCGCGCCGGCACCGGTGGCAAGCCGGGCTGCAGGCGAAAGATCCAGCGTCGCCGCCACCGCCACGCTGGCCAGCGCCGGCGAGCAGAAGATCGCCTTCGCGCCGGAGTCCTGCGCGATATAGCCGGCCTCGTCCGCCGTCAGCTTCGTTGACATGGCGACATAGATCAGCCCCGAGCGCTGCGCCGCCCAGCAGATCGGCAGATAGTCGATCTCGTTCAGCATCAGGATGGCGATGGTGTCGCCGCGCTTCAGGCCAAGGCCGCGCAGCAGGTGGGCGATGCGGTTCGATTGCGCCTCGAGCTGGGCATAGCTCAGGATCTCGCCGCTGCCGGCCATGATGATCGCGGGTGTATCAGGCTGGTTCGCGGCGTGGTGGAAGGGGTGCATGCTCATCCTTTCGCGGCGGAGCCGGCCTTTCCAGCGTCTGGGGCCGCCGCCGGAGCGCCACGGCGATCCCAGGCGATGGCGGCGGCCATCAGGCCGACGAAGAAGGCGGCGAGGCCGATGATGTTGAGAGTGACCTGCCCCCAGCCGTAGCGGGCAACGTCGATGAAGAAATAGGCATAGCGGCCGGTCTGCCCGCCCACCCACAGCGAGAAGGCGCAATAGGCCAGCGGCAGCGGCAGCACCGCCGCGAGGTGCCGCCAGCGCAAGGCGCCGGCCGGGCGGCCCCACAGCCACCAGGCCGGCCAGGCCAGTGGCATGACCGTGTGGAACACCTGGTCGATCAGCTGGCGGGCCAGGGTCGGCGGGTGATTGAGATGGGCCAGCAGCGTGTTGTAGACAACGCCGACCACCACGATCCACGCAGCGCTTGCCGCCAGCAGTGCCGGGTGGCTCGGCCCCCTCGCCCGGCCCATGAGGCCGGCATGGCTGGCGATCAGCGCCACCATGGTGTTGGACCAGATGGTGAACCAGCCGGCCAGATGCGCGACCTCGCCGGCCGGATCGCGACCGCGCTCGACGATGTCCAGCCCGAACTGCGTCAACAGCGCCCCGCCAGCCAGCACGGCAATCACGGCAGCGGCCATGCGCGGTCCCGGTTGCAGCCATTCCTCCATGGCGCCGATTGCTACCCCAAGCGCGTGCCAGCGCAAAGCCTGTTGCAGTTGTGGGGGACGCCGCCAATACTTGCCGCCATGGCCATCCACACTCGCACCTGCCACATCTGCGAAGCCAATTGCGGTTTGCTTGTGGAAACGGAAGGCCGGCGCGTGGTGAGCATTCGCGGCGATGCCGATGATCCCATCAGCCGCGGCCATGTCTGCCCCAAGGGCAACGCGATTGCCGATCTGGAGGCCGATCCCGACAGGCTGACCGCGCCGATGAAGCGGGTGGGCAAGGATTGGCAGGCGATGGACTGGCCCACCGCGCTGGCCGAGATCGGCACGCGCTTTGCCGCCATCAAGGCGGCCGGTGGTGGCGCCGCGCTCTACATCGGCAACCCCACCGCGCATGATTTTTCGCTGGGCTTCCAGACCGGGGCGCTGAAGAAGGCGATGGGGGTGCGTGGCCTCTATTCAGCGTCCACCGTCGATCAGATGCCCCACCAGCTGGCGCAATATTGGCTCTATGGCCACAACGCGCTCTTCCCCATCCCGGATATCGAGCGCACGCGCCACCTCGTCATCCTGGGCGGCAATCCGCTCGCCTCCAACGGCAGCGTTTGGACGGTGCCCGACGTGAAGCGCCGCATCGCCGAACTGCAGGCCCGCGGCGGCCGGCTGACGGTGATCGACCCCCGCCGCAGCGAAACCGCCGGGGTGGCCGATGCCCACCATTTCATCCGTCCCGGCAGTGACCCCGCACTGCTCATCGGCCTGCTGCTGGCGCTCGACGAGGCCGGGCTTGTCAGGCCCGGCCGGCTGCTGCCCATGCTCGATGGCTGGGACGCGCTGTGGACGGCGCTGCGCCGCTTCGACATGCCGGGCCTGGCCCGCGCCTGCGGCTGGACGCCAGACGCCATCCGGGCGCTGGCGGCAGAGTTGGGCAATGGCGAGCCAACGGTCGTCTATGGCCGCATCGGCGTTTCGACCGCGCCGTTCGGCACGCTGGCGCACTGGCTGATCAACCTCGTCAACATCGCCACCGGCAATCTCGACCGCGAGGGCGGCGCCATGTTCTCCTTGCCGGCCATCGACATTGCCGGCGGTTCCGGCCCGGGCAGCCACGGCCGCTTCCACAGCCGGGTGTCAGGTCACCCGGAGGTCATGGGCGAGTTTCCGGCGGTGAGCCTGGCCGAAGAGATCACCACACCGGGAGAGGGTCAGGTGCAGGCGCTGGTGGTCGTGGCCGGCAACCCGGTGCTCTCCGTGCCAGATGGCGGCGCGCTCGATGCGGCGCTGGCCGGCCTGAAGCTGATGGTGTCGGTTGATCCCCACATCACCGCCACCAGCCGCCATGCCCATTATGTCCTGCCGCCCTGCGGGCCATTGGCGAAGGACCATTATCCGCTGCTGCTGGCCCCCATCGCCTTCAGGAACTTCGCCAAATTCTCGCCTGCGCTCTGGGAACCGGCAGAAGGCCAGAAGCGCGACTGGGAGATTGTGGCCGAACTGGCCCGCGCCATCGCAGTCGCGCAGGGCATCACCCTGCCGCCACCGGTGGCACCGCGCGCGCAGCTGGACCGGATGCTGGCCAAGGGCGGGCTGAGTCTCGCCGAGGTGGCGGCGCACCCACACGGGCTGGACCTCGGCCCGCACCAGCCACGCCTGCCTGACCGCCTGTTTACGCCCGACAAGCGCATCAGGTGCGCGCCGGAGCCGCTGATGGCCGACCTCACGGGCCGCTTTGCCGACTGGCTGGCACAGCAACCCGAGCCCGGCCTCACCCTCATTGGCCGGCGCCATATTCGCAGCAACAACAGCTGGCTGGGCAATGCGCCGCGGCTGGCGAAGGGGCCAGACAAGTGCGTGGCGCTGCTCAACCCCGCCGATGCCGCCGCCCACGGCATCGCTGATGGCGCGCTGGTACGCATCGCCAGCGCGGCAGGCGCGGTTGAGGTGCCGGCCCAGTTGACGGAGGCCATGATGGCAGGCGTCGTCTCGCTGCCGCACGGCTTTGGCCACGGCCGGCCGGGCGTGCGGCTGGGCATCGCCGGCGCCCGGCCGGGGGCCAGTCACAATGATCTCACGCTGCGCAGCCGCATCGATCCGCTGTCAGGCACGGCAGCGCTGGTCGGCACGCCGGTCAGCATCGCACCGGTCGAACCTGAACCGGCGTTCGCAGTTGCGGCAGAAGAGCGAAGCGGCTAAAGCCTGCCGCCATGTTCAAACTCCCCGATCACCACGATCGCGCCAAGGCTGCGGCCGAGGCGCGCAAGGCCAAGCTCGAGCGCTTCAAGGCCGCCGCCCCCAGCGAAGATGCCATCGCCGCCGCCAAGGCCCGCGCCGAAAAGCGCGCCCAGAAGGAAGCCCAGGCCAAGGCCGCGCGCGCCGAACGCGCCCGCCAGATGGCCGAGGAAAAGAAGCTGAAGGAAGCCCAGCGCGAGAAGCAGGCCGAACAGGCGCGGCTTGAAGCGATTTCCCGTGAAGCCGCCCAGAAGGCCGCCCGCGATGCCCGTTATGCCGCCCGCAAGGCGCGGGTGAAATAAGGCTCAGCGCCAGGCGCGCGGCGCCTGCCGCAGCTCGGCAAAGGCGCTGGCAGCCGCCGCGATCAGCGTGTGACGCTGGCACCTGCCGATCAACCGCGCCGCTTCGGGCGCATGGGCCTGGCCCAGTCGGGACAGCAGCGCCTCGGCCGCCACCAGATCATTGAGTGCGCCCAGCGCCGCCTGCAGCGCGGCCAGCGCCGCCGTGAAACGGGCCTGCCGGCCGGGGTGGAGAAACAGGCTGCCGGTGAGTTCGGTCGCATGGCGCAGGGTCCGTGCCCGTTTGCGCAGCCGGTGGCGGTCTGCGTCCGTGCCGCCCTCCAGCGCCCGCCCGGCCTTCCTCAGCTTGCGCCAGAAGCGATCGAGCCGGGCGGCGATGAACTGCCTTGCCGGCTCGTCCGTCAGGGGCGGGTGCAGCAGCATCCAGTCTGAAAGCTGCCGCAGCCGGGTGCGGGTCGACCGGGCGCGCAGCAGCGTCAGCGCACTGGCCAGCGCCGCCTGGCGCGCAGCGGCGAGATGATCGTTGAGCGGCCCCGCCGGCGTGCCCGCCATCAACACATCGAGATCACGCACCGCGCCCAGCGCGCGCGACAGCGACTGCAGAAGGGCGGCGGGCACGGGCGGCGGGCGGGCCAGCGGCCTGAACAGGGCCAGCGTGCAGCGCAGCCGCCGCAGGCTCACGCGCACGTCGTGCAGGCTCTCGGCATCGGGCGTGGCGATCAGGCGTGCCTCGGCGTCCTGAAAGGCGGCCAGGCACACGCCGCCCATGGCCCGGAAAGCGGCGTCGCTTCCCGAAAGATCCAGCTGCAGGTCCCGTGAGCGGCCCATGGACGCCCCTCCCCCGTGCGCGAGTCGCGCGGCGGCAAGCATAGGCCCGATCAGTGGCCGGGGTAGGCCATCAATGAATGGGGCACCACGCCGGCGGCGCGCAACCGCCCGGCCCCGCCCAGGTCTGGCAGGTCGATGGCGAAGGCGGCCTCCTCGATGCGGGCGCCGGCGCC
>NZ_WMHO01000209.1 GCF_010994245.1 Sandarakinorhabdus rubra | reverse complement strand
ACAGCGCGATGCCGCGGTTGATCAGCATGGCGAGCCGCGTTTCCGGCGCGATGCCGGGGCGGCCAAGTTGGGCGGTGCAGGCGCTGATCCGCGCGCGCGAGGGGCGCTGCTGCTCGGCGGCCAGCCGGCAGGGCCGCGCCACCGCCGAGTCGCTGGCCACCGGTGCCTGCGCCTGCACAGGCGTTTCAGCCGGCGCCGCCAGCAGCAGGAAGGCCAGGCCGAACGCTGCGCGCATGGGTGCGTCAGGCAATGATGTCAGGGACCAGCAGGTCTTCGAGCATGCTGATCTCGTCCCGCAGGCGCAGCTTGCGCTTCTTGAAACGCTGGAGCTGGATCGCGTCGGGCATCGGCAGCATCGCCAGCGCCTCGATCGCGGCATCAAGGTCGCGATGGTCCTGCCGCAGCATTTCGATCCGGGCCCTGATGTCCACCTGGTCCACGCAATAAGGCTCCCGCGACGCCAGGCACGGTCCGGCCATGGGCGCCAGCCCTCCGGTTAGCCAAAGTTGCGCCCCCGCGGCAAGCCTTGCGACTGAACGGCACAAGGCTGGCGAAGCGGGGCAGCGGCGCGTTCAGCCCGAAATGGCCCCGCCGCGCCTCCGTGGCCATGCAAACAGGCATGGACAGGCCGGGCAGAAAATGATGCACTCATCGGCCTGATGGGAGGCGAGCGCCTGCCCTCAGATCTGGGAAGGGGAATGCCACATGGCCAACGCCCACCGCGACCATCTTGCCGCCCGCCACGCAAGGCTGGACGCCAGCCTCGCCGCCGAACTGAAACGACCGCTGCCCGACAGCGCCATGCTGCGCCGGCTGAAGCGGGAAAAGCTGAAATTGAAGGACGAATTGTCCCGCGCTGCCGATCAGGCCTGACGCGCGCCGCGACCCATCACTCGTCGCGGCTCACCTTCTCGTCTCGTTCATGACGCTCCTGCGCGTCGATCGTCATGGTCGCAATCGGGCGGGCTTCGAGCCGCGCGAGGCTGATCGGCTCGCCGGTCACCTCGCACCAACCATATTCACCCGATTCGATGCGGCGCAGGGCAGCGTCGATCTTGGAGATCAGCTTCCGCTGGCGGTCGCGGGTCCTGAGTTCGATGCCCCAGTCGGTCTCGCTGGCGGCGCGGTCGGTCAGATCGGGTTCCCGCAGCGGTTCGGCCTTCAGGGCTTCGAGCGTGCCTTCCGATTCCTTCAGGATCTCGTCCTTCCAGGCCAGCAACTTCTTGCGGAAATAGGCGAGCTGGCGCGGGTTCATGAACTCTTCGTCAGCGCTGGGGCGATAACCCGCCGGAAGATCATCGCCGGGCGCCGCCACGATCAGCGTCCCTTCTCTTGCAGTGCCCGGGCCGCCAAAATCGCCATCAGACTCGCTTTTCATCGCCAGCACACCCCATCCGCCGGGGCAGGCACATGACCCTGCTGCGGGCCACAAGCCAGACCCGGACATCCACGCCGACCAGACCCCTCCGGACGACATACTCCCATGGCAGCGCCCCATAAACGTCTGAGTGCGAAGCGGCAAGCAGGGAAATGGCGGCGCCACGGTCGCGCCGGCGAGTGGATCAGGCCTTCAGCGTGTCGATGCGGGCCTGCAGCGCCGCCAGCTGGTCTTTCAGGGCCTGCACCTCGTCGGCCGAGGCCGGCGGTGGCGCTGCGGCGGGCGCCGCGGTGGACGGCGACGCCGTTGCAGTACCCCGAGCCGCCTGCTGCTCACGCAGGCGGGCGCCGGTCATCATCTCGGTGGCGGCCTGGAACATGGCCAGATTCTGCCGGGCCAACTGTTCGAACGGCTTCATCGCGGCATCGCGGAACTTGGCCTGATTCTCGGCAAAGGCGGCCATCGAGGCTTCAAGATAATGCGGCACCATGCCCTGCATGGAATCGCCATAGAGCGCGATGATCTGCCTCAGGAAGCTGGTCGGCAGCATGGTCTGGCCGCCGGCTTCGCCTTCCATCACGATCTGGGTGAGCACGCTGCGGGTGATATCCTCGCCGGTGCGCGCATCGAAAACCTGGAAATCACGGCCCTCGCGCGTCATTTCCGCCAGGTGATCGAGCGTGATGTAGCTGGAGGTTTCGGTGTTGTAGAGGCGACGGTTGGCGTATTTCTTGATGATCACGGGCGCGGCGGACTTGCCGGCGCCCGAGCCAGAATTTGGGGAGGAAGAGGCATTGGCCATGGGGGCTCCCGGATTACAGCGCGCCGCTTGGCCTAGCAAATGCCCTGCTGCGGTGCAATGCCGCACTGCCGCATCCATGGTGCCGGCATGAGCGGCGCAGGTCCGGGAAGGGCCCGCGGGCCGCATCCGCTGCCCCTATTTCTGGCCACCGTGCAGGGCGTGTGCGGTGATGATCGGGCGCGGCTGGCCCGCGTGCTGGCTGGGCTGGCGCGATACCAGTCTGCCCCGCCGTCACCACCGCGCACGCCCTGGCCCGAGATCGCCCGCGTTGGCGGCGTGACGCTGCGGGCCATGCCTGGGCGATCTCGGGCCAGTGGGGGGGCGCCGCTGGTGCTGGTGCCCTCGCTGATCAATCCGCCCGATGTGCTCGATCTGGCGCCGGGGCAGAGCCTGGCTGCGCATCTCGCCGCCGCCGGCTGGCGACCGTTGCTGGTGGACTGGGGCGCTGCACCCGAGCCGCTGGGGCTGACGGCACTGGTGCGCGACCGGCTGGTGCCGCTGCTTGCCGCACTGGGCAGGCCGGTTCCGCTGGTCGGTTATTGCCTGGGCGGCACGCTGGCGCTTGCTGCAGCGCGGGACGGCGCCGGCACTTGGGCAAGCCGGGTGGCGCTGCTGGCGGCGCCGTGGCGCTTTGGGGCCTATGGCGAGGGTCGGGCCGCTCTGGGCCAATGGTGGCGCCAGGCACAAGGCATCGCAACGCCACTGGGTGTGGTGCCGATGGACCTGCTGCAACCGGCCTTCTGGGCGCTGGATCCGGCGGCGCTGGCGGCCAAATACGAAAAGCTGACCAGTACTGACGACGCAGCGCTGACTGGCTTTGCCCGGCTGGAGGACTGGGCCAACGGCGGCGCCCCGCTCAGCCTCGCAGCGGCTGCCGATCTCGCGGCCCTGTTTGAAACGGGCGCCACCGGCATCGGCGGCGACGCGGTGCCCCGCCTGCCCATCCTCGACGTGGTGGCGATGCGCGACCGCATCGTGCCCCCGGCAGCGGCCCTGACGGCACCGGGAGACGCCGGCCGGCTGGAGGTGGATGGCGGCCATGTCGGCATGGTGGTGGGCGGCCGGGCGCGGGAAATGCTGTGGGAACCGCTTGCGCAATGGCTTGGTGCCGCCGATTGAACAGGCAGACTTACCAGCGAAAGACCTGTCATGTCCCATTATCTGATCGCCAACTATCGCATCACCGACCAGGAGGGCTATCAGCGCTATCTCGAACTGGTGGGGGCCACCACGGCAGCCCATGGCGCCGAGGTGCTGGTGGCGGATTTTGACAGCCAGATCGTTGAGGGCGGCGGCCGACCGGTGAGCGTCGTGGTGCGCTTTGCCAGCCGCGAGGCGGCGCTGGGCTGGTACAACTCGCCCGAATACAGGGCCGTGGTCCACCACCGCCAGAACAACACCGAAGGTTTCGTGCTGTTCGCCAACGGCGCCGAACCGGCATAGGGTACTCGCAAACGACTCGCCAGCTCAGGGGATTCTTATGACCGACATCGTGATCACCGCCGCCCGCCGCACCGCAGTCGGCAGCTTCCTGGGCAGCTTTGCCAGCACGCCGGCACATCTGCTGGGCAAGGCGGCGATCGAGGCAGCACTGGCTGATGCCGGCGTGGCCCCCGGCGAGGTGAACGAAGTGATCCTGGGCCAGGTGCTGACCGCGGCGCAGGGCCAGAACCCGGCGCGGCAGGCGGCGATGGCGGCCGGCATTGCGCTCGAGGCACCGGCCTATGGCGTCAACCAGGTGTGTGGTTCTGGTCTGCGGGCCGTTGCCATGGCGGCTCAGGCGATTGCCAACGGTGATGCCGGCATCGTGGTTGCCGGCGGGCAGGAATCGATGAGCCTGTCGCCGCACGCGCAGGCCATGCGCGCCGGCACCAAGATGGGCCATGTCGAGTTCGTCGACACGATGATCAAGGACGGGCTGTGGGATGCCTTCAATGGCTATCACATGGGCATCACCGCCGAGAACGTGGCCGAGATGTACCAGATCAGCCGCTCCGCGCAGGACGAGTTTGCGGTGGCCAGCCAGAACAAGGCCAGCGCGGCGCGCGCCGCCGGCCGCTTCAAGGCCGAAATCGCGCCGGTCACTATCAAGGGCCGCAAGGGCGACACCATCGTCGACACCGATGAATATATCCGCGACGGCGTCACGCTCGACAGCGTCTCGGGCCTCAAGGGCGCCTTCAAGAAGGATGGCTCGGTCACGGCTGCCAACGCCAGCGGCCTCAACGACGGGGCCGCCGCCCTGGTGCTGATGAGCGCCGCCGAGGCCGCCCGCCGCGGCGCGCCGGTGCTAGCGCGCATCGC
>NZ_WMHO01000208.1 GCF_010994245.1 Sandarakinorhabdus rubra | reverse complement strand
GGCGGCTGCGCGCCGAGCTGGCGCAGGCCTTCGCCAGCATCACGCCGCTGCCCACCGCCGACCGGCCGAGCGCCGAACCCTTCCCACGCCGACCGGGGGGCGGCTCTGTGCGCAAGATCACAGATTTTTTCGATTGATGCCTGTGTAACATCTTTTCTTTCGTGGCGGCCGGGCGCATAACGTGGGCCACCCCTTGTCGCGGGAGCGCACGCCGTGTCTGCTTCGTCCCGGGCGCCTTGCTCGAAGGCCCCGCCTGCCCCCACTGATGCCAGCCCTGCCCCTGTCGCCGACAGCGGCCTGGTGGCGGCCATGGCCGCCCGCCTGTTCGACGAAGCGCTGCCCGGCGAGATCGAGGATCTCGATGCCGCCGGCCGCGCTGCCATCGCCGCCTTCGTGGCTGATGCGGCAGCCTTGCGTGCGCCCGGCGAACCGGTGATCCGGCTGGAGCCGCTTTCGGGCGAGCGCCGCCGGCTTCGGCTGGCGATCATCGGCGAGGATCGGCCCTTCCTGGTGGATTCGACCGCCGCGGCCGTGACCGCGGCCGGCATTGACATCCACCGTCTGCTGCACCCCATCGTGGACGTGGTGCGCGACAACCGCGGCACGCTGGTCGCGGTGGCAGGCGGCCAGACGGGTGCCACCCGTGAATCCATGATCTACATGGAGATCGCGCAGGTCGGCGCCCGCGCCCGCAGCGACCTGGTGGACAGCCTTGGGCAGGTGCTGGCCGACGTGCGGGCCGCGGTGACCGACTGGCAGGCGATGCTGGCCCTGCTGAAGGGCTCAATCCGCGATCTGGCCGATCATCCGCCGCCGCTGGCGCCGCACCGCACGAGCGAGGCGATGGCGTTCCTGGAATGGCTGGCAGCCGACAATTTCACCCTGCTGGGCGCCCGCCGCTATCGGCTCGATGGTGACCTTGATGATCCGGCCATGGCGCCGGTGAGCGATACGGGCCTGGGCATCCTGCGTGACCCGGACTATCCATTGTGGACTGGGCGCCGGGGAGACAATGACACGCCGCGCGCCCTGAAGGCCCTGCTGGCCAGCCCCGAACCGCTACTGATCACCCGCGCCGGCGCCGTCGTGACGGTGCACCGCCGCGTTAACGGCGACCTGGTGGCGGTCAAGGGCTTCGACCGGCAGGGCCGGGTGATTTCCGAAACCCGCTTCATCGGCCTCTACACCTCGGCAGCGCTGGGCACCTCGCCGCGACAGGTGCCGCTGCTCAGGCGCAAGGTGGGCGAGATCATCGATGATCTGGGCTTTGGCGATAGCGGCCACACCGGCAAGGCGCTGGTGCATGTGCTGGAAAGCTTCCCGCGCATGGAATTGTTCGAAGCCAGCCCCGATGAGCTGAAGACGATGGCGCTCGGCCTGCTGTCGCTGCTTGACCGGCCGCGGCCCAAGCTGTTCGCCCGGCCCGATCCGTTTGGCCGCTTCGTGTCGGTGCTGGTCTATGTGCCGCGCGATGCCTATTCTAGTCGGCTGCGCGAGGCGGTGGGCCAGATGCTGGCGCAGGAGCTGGCCGGCAGCATCACCCGGTTCGAGGTGGAACTGGGCGCCGAGGGGCTGGCGCGGGTGCACTATGTCGTGGACGTGAAGGATGCCGCCGGCTTTGGCCCGGCAGCGGCCGCCACGCTGGACCGCCGGCTGAGCCAGTTGGTGCGCGGCTGGGAGGAGGACCTCGAAACCGCGCTCGCGGCCCTGGTGGAGCCGACCCGCGCCGCCCGGCTGGCGCTTTCGCACGGGCGCGCCTTTTCGACCAGCTATCGCGCGCAGCACAAGCCTGAGGAGGCCGCCGCCGACATCGTGGCGCTGGCCGGCCTGTCCGACGAGCAGGGGCGCGCCGTGCGGCTGGTACCGGGCGCACAACCAGGGCAAGTGCGGCTGAAGATCTATCGGCTGGGCCGCATCATCCCGCTCTCGGAAGCGGTGCCGGTGCTGGAGAATTTCGGCCTGAAGGTGATCGAGGAATATCCCTTCGATCTGGCCGGCGGCAGCCTGGGCTGGATCCATGATTTCCTCGCCGAAGTGCCGGAGGCCGCACGCAACGAAGAGCCGGCCACGCTGGCCGCCCGACTGGAGCCGGCGCTGACCGACGTGCTGACTGGCACGCAGGAAAACGATGGCTTCAACGCGCTTATCCTCGCCTGTGCGCTCACGGCTGGCGAGGCCGCGCTCATGAGGGCCTGGTTCCGCTATCTGCGGCAGACGGGCGTCACCTATGGGGTGATGACGGTGGTGGATGCGCTGAAGCGCTATCCGGCGATCACCCGCGACCTCGTCGCCCTGTTCGCCGCACGCTTCGATCCGGCGGTGAGCGACCGCGACGCGCAGGTGGCCGCCGTGCTGGCCCGCATCGAGGCGGCGCTGGGCGATGTCGCCAGCATCGATGATGACCGGATCCTCGGCCTCTATCGCGCGGTGATGCTGGCGACGCTGCGCACCAACGCCTATGCGCCGGGCGGGCTGGAGGCCTTGTGCTTCAAGCTCGACAGCGCGCGCGTGCCGGGGCTGCCGCCGCCGGTGCCCTATCGCGAGATGTGGGTCTATTCCCCGCGTGTCGAGGGCATTCACCTGCGCGGCGGGCCGATCGCGCGCGGCGGCCTCAGATGGTCGGACCGGCGCGACGATTTCCGCACCGAGGTGCTGGGGCTGGTGAAGGCCCAGAAGGTGAAGAACACGGTGATCGTGCCGACCGGCGCCAAGGGCGGTTTCTATCCCAAGCTGCTGCCGCCGCCCACCGATCGCGACGCCTTTGCCGCCGAAGGCACCGAGGCCTATCGCGTGTTCATCCGCGCGCTGCTGTCGGTGACCGACAATCTGGCCGCCGACGGCACGGTGGTGCCGCCCGAAGCCGTGGTGTGCCACGATGCGCCCGATCCCTATCTGGTGGTGGCGGCCGACAAGGGCACCGCCACCTTCTCCGACACCGCCAACGCCATTGCGGAACAGCACGGCTTCTGGCTGGGCGATGCCTTCGCCAGCGGTGGCGGCAACGGCTATGACCACAAGGCGATGGGCATCACAGCCCGTGGCGGCTGGATCTCGGTGCAGCGCCACTTCCGCGAACTGGGCATCGACGTGCAGCGCGAAACGGTGCGGGTGGCCGGCGTGGGCGACATGTCGGGCGACGTGTTCGGCAATGCCATGCTGCTCTCGCCTGCCATCGCGCTGGTGGCGGCGTTCGATCACCGCCACATCTTCCTGGATCCCGCGCCCGATGTTCCGGCTGCCTTTGCCGAGCGCCAGCGCCTGTTCGCCTTGCCGCGATCGAGTTGGGACGATTATGACAAGGCCCTGATCTCCGAAGGCGGCGGCGTCTTCCCGCGCGGCCTCAAATCCATCCCGCTGTCGCCTGAGATGCAGGCCATGCTGGGCGTGACGGCCGACAGCCTGCCGCCCGCCGCGCTGATCGCCGCCATCCTGAAGATGAAGGTCGACCTGATCTGGTTTGGCGGGATCGGCACCTATGTGAAGGCCGCCACCGAAAGCCATGCCGATGCCGGCGACCGCGCCAACGATGCGGTGCGGGTGAACGCGCGGGACCTGAAGGCCCGGGTGATCGGCGAGGGCGCCAACCTTGGCCTCACCCAGGCGGCGCGGATCGAGTTCGCGCGGGCGGGCGCCGGTGGGGCGGGCGGGCGCATCAACACCGATTTCATCGACAACTCGGCCGGGGTCGATTGTTCCGACCACGAGGTCAACATCAAGATCGCGCTGAATGGCGAGGTTGCCGCCGGCCGGCTGACCCGTGCGTCACGCGATGCGCTGTTGAAGGCGATGACCGATGATGTCGCCGAACTGGTGCTGCGCGACAACCGCTTGCAGACCCAGGCGCTCAGCGTCGCCGAGGCCGGCGGTGCCGGCGCCCTGCCTGCCTTCCAGCGCCTGATACAGGCGCTGGAGAATGAGGCCGGGCTGGACCGCAGCGTCGAAGGACTGGCCGGCGACGAGGCGTTGGCCCAGCGCGCCGCCGCCGGAGAGGGCCTCACCCGGCCCGAGCTGGCGGTGGTGATGGCCTATGCCAAGATGGCCGCCTATGACGCGCTGGTGGCCAGCGACGTGGTCGATGATCCGCTGCTGGAGGCCGATCTGATCGCCGCCTTCCCGGTGGCCATGCAAGAGGCCCACCGTGCCGCCATCCTGTCGCACCGTCTGCGCCGCGAACTTGTGGCGACCAAGCTGGCCAACGAACTGGTCAACCGCGCCGGGCTGACGACCCCGTTCGAGCTGGCCGAAGAACTCGGCGTTGGTCTTGCCGATGTCGCCCGTGCCTTCGTTGCCGCCCGCACGCTGCACGGCTTCGATACGGTGTGGCAGGCGATCGACACAGCCGACCTGCCGGCGGCCACCGCGCTGGCGCTGCACCGCGAGGGACAGGCCGTGCTGCGCGGGCAGATGGCCGATCTGGTGCGACTGGGCGGTGGCCGCAGCGCCGCCACGCTGGTTGCGGACATCGCGCCCGGCCTGAAGGCGCTGGGCG
>NZ_WMHO01000207.1 GCF_010994245.1 Sandarakinorhabdus rubra | reverse complement strand
GCCGCGCTGCGGCTGCTCAACCGGTTGTGGGGGCTCGACTGGCCGTTGGCGCAGCTGGCAACGCTGGGCGCCGGGCTGGGCGCCGATGTGCCGGTGTGCGTGTTCAGCCGCACCCTGTTCGGCGCCGGTCGCGGCGACCTGCTGTCGGCCTGGCCCGAAGATCTGGCCGGCACGCCGGTGTTGCTGGTCAACCCCGGCGTGGCCGTGCCGACCGGGCCGGTGTTTGCCGGCTGGGATCGGCAGGATCGCGGCGGCATTGCGCCGGGGCAACCGCTGTCCGGTCTGCGCAACGACATGACCGCCGCGGCCATCGCCATTGCACCGGTGATTGCCGACGTGTTGTCGCGGCTGGAGCGGGCAGGGGGCGTGCAGCTGGCACGGATGAGCGGCTCTGGCGCGACCTGCCTCGCCCTGTTCGAGACCATGGTGGCGTGCGAGGCGGCAGCGGCCGCGCTGGCCGATACCGGCTGGTGGCTGTGCCCCACGCGGATCGTCTGATTCGATCGGCTTGAGGCGTCTGGCCTGAGTCGCGCTCAGGCCAATGCGAGTCGGACTCGAAAAGCGACCGTCCGAGGCCCTGATTGGGGTCCTTCCGGTCGCTGTGCAGCGCCAAAATACGGCTACGTTATTTGTCCAAACCATTGAAATAACGATATTGCGACGCAGCATGCTGATTCAGGCTCAAAATAGCTGTTGACGCATAACTGAGCCGCACTTAGATACCGCGTCAGTTGATTTGAGCAGCACTCAGGCACCGCTCAACCCTCCCCCCCTCAGCCGTGCCGGGGGCGGCTCAAATCAGCGCTGAAACACAGTGCCCAACAGCGCCATCGCCCCGGTGCTGCAACAGGAGAAGACCCATGATGAACCGCCTGATCGCTGCCGCCGCTGCCTTCGCCGCCCTCACTGCCGCTCCGGCCTTTGCCGCTCCGGTGAGCTGCAAGCAGACCCCGGCCCAGATCCGCACCCTGGCCGAAGCCAAGGGTGGCGAAGATGCCGCCAAGGCGCTGCACCTGGTTGCCACCGGCGAAAAGCTTTGCGCTGCCGATGCCAAGTTCGAAGCCGGCAAGAAGTTCGCTGCCGCTGCCAAGCTGCTCGGCACCGAACTGGCCTCGCTGCAGGTTGCCGCTGGCCAGTAAGGCCGCTTCCTTCCCCATCCTCTCCCAGGATGCACCTAAAGGCCCGGCGGCCCCCCGCCGGGCCTTTTCTTGTGCGGCTTTTTTTCAGGGCGCTTCGCCGCTAAGGCGGGAGCATGCGCCAGCCAGACCTCCTGCCCGGCACCGCCGATCTGCTGCTGGTGGCGGATCACGCCTCGGCCGACGTGCCACCGGGCCTTGATCTGGGCGTGCCGCCGGCCCTGATGGCCGATCATGTTGCCGTGGACATCGGGACCGATGCGCTCACCCGCCGGCTGGCGCGCGCGCTGGCATCGCCGGCCGTGATTGCCACCGTCTCGCGGCTGGTGGTGGATTGCAACCGCGCGCCGGAGGATCCCGGCGCCATCCCGGCCAGCAGCGACGGGCACATCATCCCCGGCAACTGGAACCTGCCAGCCAGCGAGCGCGACCTGCGCATCGCTGCCATCCACACGCCCTATCACGACAGCATCGCCGGCGAGATCGCGCGCATGCGCCCGGCGCTGATCGTTGCCGTCCACAGCTTCACGCCGTGCCTCGCCACCCGCCCTGACGAGGAACGCCCCTGGCCGGTCGGCATTCTCTACAATCAGGATGACCGCGCTGCCCGGCTCGGCCTTGTTGCGCTGTCGGCAAGGGGCCTGCACGTCGGGGACAACCAGCCCTATTCAGGCCGGGACCTCAATTATACCTGCGATCGCCACGCCGAAGCAGCCGGCATCCCCTATCTCGGCATCGAGGTGCGCAATGACGGCCTGCAATCGAAGGAAGGCATCGCGCGCTGGACGCACATCCTTGCCGACATGATCGCAAACGTGCGGCGCAACCTGCCTTGACGCCTGACATTTGCTGGGGCAGGGCAATTTTATTGTTCGGAAAAGGCCTATCATGACAAGATTCGACAAGTCCAAGCTGCCGTCCCGCCATGTTTCGGTGGGCCCCGAGCGGGCGCCGCACCGTTCCTATTATTATGCCATGAGCCTGACCGAGGAGGAGATCGCCCGGCCGTTCGTCGGCATCGCCTCGGCAGGCAACGACTCGGCGCCGTGCAACACCACGCTCGATGCCCAGGCCGATGCGGCGCGCATCGGCGTGAACGAGGCCGGCGGCATGCCGCGCCGTTTCAACACCATCACCGTGACCGATGGCATCGCCATGGGCCACCAGGGCATGAAGGCCAGCCTGGTCAGCCGCGATTGCATTGCCGATTCGGTTGAGCTTTCGATGCGCGGCCATTGCTATGACGCGCTGATCGGCTTTGCCGGTTGCGACAAGAGCTTGCCCGGCATGATGATGGCGATGCTGCGCCTGAACGTGCCGTCGATCTTCGTCTATGGCGGCTCGATCCTGCCTGGCCGCTTTGAAGACCAGGATGTGACCGTGGTCGACGTGTTCGAGGCCGTCGGTGGCTTTGCCGCCGGCAGCTGCCCGCTCACCCGGCTGACCGCGCTCGAAAAGGTGGCCTGCCCCGGCCACGGCGCTTGCGGTGGGCAGTTCACCGCCAACACCATGGCCTGCGTGGGTGAGGCGATCGGGCTGTCGCTGCCCAACAGCAACATGGCCCCGGCGCCCTATCGCAGCCGTGCCGACATCGCGATTGCCGCCGGCAAGCAGATCATGACGCTGGTGGAACGGAACATCCGTCCGCGCGACATCTGCACGCGCGAAGCCTTCGAGAACGCCGCGCGCATCGTGGCGGCCACCGGCGGTTCCACCAACGCCGCGCTGCACCTGCCGGCGATGGCCAACGAGTGCGGCGTGAAGTTCGACCTGTTCGACATGGCCGAAATCTTCAAGACGACGCCCTATGTCGCGGACCTCAAGCCCGGCGGCAAATATGTGGCGAAGGACATGCACGATGCCGGCGGCGTCTACATGGTGCTGAAGACGCTGTTCGATGCCGGCTTCATCCACGGTGACTGCCTGACCGTGACCGGCAAGACGCTGGCCGAGAATATCGAACAGATCAGCTGGAACCCGGACCAGAAGGTCATCTACCCGGTGTCCAATCCGATCACGCCCACCGGCGGCGTCGTTGGCCTGAAGGGCAGCCTGGCCCCCGAAGGTGCCATCGTGAAGGTGGCCGGCATGAAGACACTGCAGTTCAGCGGGCCGGCGCGCGTGTTCGATTGCGAGGAGGATGCCTTCAAGGCGGTGGAAGCGCGCGACATCGCCCCCGGCTGCGTAATCGTCATCCGCTATGAAGGGCCCAAGGGCGGCCCGGGCATGCGCGAGATGCTGTCCACCACCGCCGCGCTCTATGGCCTTGGCATGGGCGAGCAGGTGGCGCTGATCACCGATGGCCGCTTTTCGGGCGCCACGCGGGGCTTCTGCATCGGCCATGTCGGCCCGGAAGCCGCCGAGGGCGGGCCGATCGCCCTGGTGGCGGATGGCGACATCATCAGCATCGATGCCGAGGCTGGCACCATCGACCTGCACGTGGATGATGCCACGCTGGCTGAGCGCCGGGCAAAGTGGCAGCCGCGCCGCACCGATTACCAGTCGGGCGCGATCTGGAAGTTCGCGCAGACCGTGGGGCCGGCGCGGCTGGGCGCCGTCACCCACCCCGGCGCGGCGGCCGAAACCCACGTGTTTGCCGATATCTAGAGCTGGAAGCGCTTCCTGATCCGGTCCACCGGCGTGCCATCTTTCAGGGGCACGCCGGGCACGACCTCGTGATCGATGAAGCCCATGCGGCTGTAATAGGCGAGGCCGCCCGTGTTGTCGCCGCGGATAGTGGCGTTGATGGCGGTGAGGCCAAGCTCGCGGGCACGCGCGCAGGTCGCGGCGAACAGCGCCGTGCCAACGCCACGCTGGGTGCCGCCCAGCCGGGTGAAGGTGGCGATGTCCCCGATGCTGGCGGGCAGGAAGGGCTGCGTGCCCAATGTCTGGAAGCCTTCCAGCCGTACATCGGCTTCGGCGACGAAGCAGCAATGCACGCTGGGGCCGGTGAGATAGGCGTGCGCCAGGCGTTCGGGCGTGAAGGGCGTTTCGAAGGCCGTGGTGCCGCCGCGAGCGATGATGGCGTTCAGCAGATCGGCCAGTTCGGCGGCGTCGGCCTGGGCAACGGGACGAATGGTCAGCATGGCGGCCCTTGTGCCGCCGGTCCGGCTTTGTGACAAGGCGCGCATGATCACCCCCGAGTCCGGCCCGCCCGTCCTCACCGCCGCTGCGATGCGCGCGGCGGAAGGCGCGGCGATCGGGGCCGGCACGCTGGCACTCACCCTGATGGAGCGCGCGGCCGATGCGGCGGCGCGGGCGATCCTCGCCCATGCCCCGGCGCCGGCCGCCACCGTGCTGTGCGGGCCGGGCAACAATGGCGGCGATGGCTATGGCATTGCCGTTCGCCTGGCCG
>NZ_WMHO01000206.1 GCF_010994245.1 Sandarakinorhabdus rubra | reverse complement strand
CGACGCGGCCCAGGCCCGCGCGGCATTGGCCCGCGATCCGGCGTCGCAGAACGACGGCCCGGCCGTGGTGGCCACCATCGCCGAAGTGCTCGATCGGCTGTCGGCCGGCGACCGCCAGGCCAGCCGCACCGCCTTCATGGTGGACGAGATCTCGCGCTGGTGCGCCGGCTATTTCGACGAAGGCCAGGCCAGCTGGCAAATGCCCGGCCGCGATGCCGGCCCGTGGGCAGCCTGGCGCGAAACCATGCGCCATGATCGCAACGCCGAAGCGATGGGCATCAAGGGTTTCCGCCAGCTCGTCGCCAGTCTGCCGGAGGATCCGGTGGCGGCCATCTCCGAGATTGTCGCGGCGATCGGCATCCCGGAACGCGCGATGATCGATTATCTGCACCGGGCGCTGTTCGATATCGGCGGCTGGGCGGCCTATGTCCGCTACCTGGTGTGGGACAACAATCTCTATGGCCGCGAGGACAGCCGGCTCATCGAGCTGCTCGCCATCCGCATGGCCTGGGGTTTTGCCCTGTTCCAGCAGCGCAGCGATGCCGCCTTCCGCGATGCCTGGGCGCAGGAAATGGCGCGCGCCGCCACGCTGTCGCCCGATCATGACAGTGAAGCGCTGGCGTCCGATCCCGATCTCGCCGTCGCCCTGCTGTTCCAGGAAGCCTATGAAATGGCCTGGCAGCAGCAATTGCTGAGCCGGCTGGCCCGCAACGAGGCAGCGCCGCAGCCGTTCGCTTTGCCGCGCCAGGCCGGCCGCAAGCCGTTGCAGGCTGCCTTCTGCATCGACGTGCGCTCCGAAGTCTATCGCCGCGCACTGGAACAGGTGGTGCCGGCCGGCGAGACGCTGGGCTTTGCCGGCTTCTTTGGCTACCCGATCGAATATGTGCCGATCGGCCGCGAGACCGGCGGCGCCCAGTGCCCGGTGCTGCTGACCCCGGCCTTCACCATCACCGAGATGGTCAATGGCGCCTCGGCCGAGGAAGAGACCGAGGTGCTGGGCCTGCGACTGCTGCGCCGCCGCGCCGCCAAGGCATGGAAGAGCTTCAAGCAGTCGGCGGTGTCGAGCTTCACCTATGTGGAAGCGATGGGCCTGGCCTTCGCGCCCAAGCTGGTCGGCGATGCGCTGGGCCTCACCCGCACCGTGTCCGATCCCAACACCGATGGACTGCCTGCCGACGTGATTGGCCGGCTTGGCCCGCGGCTCGAACCGCAGGTGGTGGGTGGCCGCATGACCGGCCTCAACGCCGCCCAGCGGCTGGCGCAGGCCGAAGCCGTTCTGCGCGGCATGAGCCTGACCACCGACTTTGCCCGGTTCGTGCTGCTCGCCGGCCATGGCAGCACCACCGCCAACAACCCGCACGCCTCCGGCCTTGATTGCGGCGCCTGTGGCGGCCACACCGGCGAGGCCAACGCCCGCCTTGCAGCCGACATATTGAACGACCCGGCGATGCGCATCGGGCTCAGGTCAAAGGGCATCGCCATCCCGGACGATACGTGGTTCCTGGGCGCGCTGCACGACACCACCACCGACGAGATCACCCTGTTCGACACCAACCGGGTGCCGCCGGCGCTGCGTGACGAGCTTGCCGAGCTGCAGGGCTGGCTGTCCCGCGCCTCGGCGCTGACCCGGCGGGAGCGGGCGCGCTTCCTCGATCTCGATGCGCCCGAAGGCGATGTCGACACGCAGGTGCTGCGCCGCAGCCGCGACTGGGCGCAGGTGCGCCCGGAATGGGGCCTGGCGGGCAACGGCGCCTTCATCGCCGCGCCGCGCCACCGCACCCTGGGGGTCGATCTTGGCGGCCGCAGCTTCCTGCACAGCTATGACTGGCGCCAGGATGAAGGCTTCGGCGTGCTGAAGCTGATCATGACCGCGCCGATGGTCGTCGCCTCGTGGATCAACCTGCAATATTATGGCTCGGTGGTGAACAACCGCGTGTGGGGTGCCGGCAACAAGGTGCTGCACAATGTGGTTGGCACGCTGGGCGTGCTGGAAGGCAATGGCGGCGATCTGAAGACCGGTCTGGCCTGGCAATCGGTGCACGACGGCGAGAAGTTCCTGCACGAACCGTTGCGCCTCAACGTCTTCATCGAGGCGCCGCTGGCGGCGATGACCGACGTCATCATGGCCAGCCAGACGGTGCGCGAGCTGGTCGACAACCAGTGGCTGCACCTGTGGGCCATCGACGATGCCGGCCGCGTCTCCCACCGCTACACCCAGGATGGCGAATGGATCGCGCTATCGTGACCACGGCAGCAGCTTGGCAGGGGAGCCAAGCTGCTGCATCGTGACGGGATGACAGTCCCTGATCCGCATGCCGTCAGCGATGCCGGCCGCTGGTTCCGCCGTAGTCTGGCGGTGATGGCCGGCATCGCGCTGGCGCTGGCCATCTGGCAGCTTCAGCAATTGCTGCTGATCCTGTTCGCCAGCGCGCTGGTTGGCCTGATGCTGTCGGATTTCGCCGGCTTGCTGCAACGCTGGCTGCGGCTGCCATTCGCGGCGGCGCTGGCGGCAGCGGTGATCATCCCGCTCCTGGCGCTGCTGGTGGTGTTCGGCCTGTTCGGGCAGGTCATGGTGGAACAGTTCCTGCTGCTGGCTGATCGCTTTCCGGCGGCGCTGGCGCAGGTGCGTGGCTGGGCGGAAGCGACGCCCATTGGCCGCCAAATACTGGCCCAGATATCGACCGCGGCGCCAAAGATGGAGCAGGTGGTGGATTTCGCCCAGTCGGCGCTGGCCAACGTCGGTTCGGCCATCACCGGCCTTGCCGTGGTGCTTGTCGCCGCCCTTTATCTCGCTGCGCAGCCCCGGCTCTATGTCGATGGACTTGTCGCCATGCTGCCGCCGGCCCGGCAGGCACGGGCGCTGGAAACGGTGGCCGCCGTTCGCACCGCGCTCACCTTCTGGCTGAAGGGGCAGGCAATCGGCATGGCCTTCGTGGCAGTCGGCACCTCGTTCGGGCTGTGGCTGGTGGGCCTGCCATCGCCACTGGCCATCGGGCTGGTCGCCGGCCTCTGCGAATTCGTGCCTTATCTTGGGGTTATCCTGGTGTCGGTGCCCACCGTCATCCTGGGCTTCGGGCAGGGGGTGGAAACCGGCCTGTTCACCATCGTGGCGCTGGTGGTGGTGCAGCAGCTGCAGGGCAATGTGGTGATGCCGATCGCGCAGAGCCGCTTTGGTGATCTTCCCCCCGTGCTGACCATCTTCAGCCTGATTGCCGCCGGCAGCCTGCTTGGGCCGCTGGGCGTGATCCTCGCCGTGCCGCTGACCGTCGTTGGTATGGCGTTGCTGAAGCTCAGGCTGGCCCGGCAGGGGCGCAGATCGCCGCTCACCGGCGGCTGATCCCGTCGCGGCAGCGCAGCCCGTTTGCATGGCGTGGCGGCACGTGTATCAGCCGGCCATCCATGGCCAAACATCCCGCCTTCCTGCTGATCGATCGCACCGCCGCCCTGTTCTGCGGGGTGGTGGCGGGCATCGCCATCGGGCTGGCCTTCGCGCCCCAGATCAACGCGCTGCTGGCGCCCGAGTCGATGCCGG
This sequence comes from Sandarakinorhabdus rubra, assembly GCF_010994245.1. Classification (GTDB taxonomy): domain Bacteria; phylum Pseudomonadota; class Alphaproteobacteria; order Sphingomonadales; family Sphingomonadaceae; genus Sandarakinorhabdus; species Sandarakinorhabdus rubra. Next base: position 1,013 of record NZ_WMHO01000206.1, on the reverse strand, counting down.
AATCGGCCGGCCCGTCGCCCCCAACCGCCAGCGCCTCGATGGCCGTTGCGCGCACTGCCCTGAAGGCGCCGCCGCCCGGCCTGTCCCGCGCCGTGGCCGAGAACCGGCCGTTCCGCATCGGCGTCTTTGGTGACAGTTTCGGCGATGGCCTGTGGGCGGCGCTCTACAACCAGCTGCCGCGGCGCGAAGCCTTCCAGGTCCTGCGCTATTCGCAGCAGGCCACCGGCTTCACCCGCTATCGCCAGACCAACCTGCAACAGCGGCTGGAGGAACAGCTCGCCGAAGGCCCGGTGGACGTCGCAGTGATCAGCTTCGGAGCCAATGACACGCAGGGCCTGTGGGTGGAGGGCAGGGCGGCACCCTTTCTGTCCCCGGCCTGGCAGGCCGAGATTGGGTCGCGCGTGACCCGCTATGTCGAGGCCCTGCGGGCGCAGGGCGCCACCGTGGTGTGGATCGGCCTGCCGGTGATGCGAAATCCGGCCTATGATGCGGATATTGCCAGGCTCAACCGCTTCTTTGCCGGCCTGATGGCACGGCTGGACGTGCCGTTCGTCGAGACGCGGGCGCTGGCCGCAGACGCGCGCGGGCAGTTCACCACCCATCTGGAAGGGCCCGACGGCACGCGCTTCCTGGCCCGCGCCGGCGATGGCATCCACATGAGCGGCAAGGGCTATCAGCGGCTCACCGCTGGCCTGGCCACCCAGCTGCGCAGGTGGGGGCAGGCTGCCCGCAAGGGCGAGGCGGTGCCAGACAGCCTGGTGCCGCCGCCGGCGCCGATGCCGCCGCCGCTGGCCAAGCCGAAGCTGGTCAAGCCGGAGCTGGTGCTGCCCGATATCGTGGATCCCGCCCCTTCGGCTGCAGAGGCAGCCGAACCAGCAGCCGCTGCAACCCCTACCGTTCCGCCCGCCGCAACTCCGCCAGCTGCGGCCGCGCCCGCCGCGCCCTCGCAGGGTTGATGGCGGCGGCCCTCGCCCTGCTGGCCGCGCAGTGCGCCGCAACGCTGTGCGGCGGCG
>NZ_WMHO01000205.1 GCF_010994245.1 Sandarakinorhabdus rubra | reverse complement strand
ACCAGCGCCGCAGCCGCCGGCCCGGCCTCGGGCGCGGCGGCTTCGGTGGCGGCACGCAGGCGATCGGCCAGGGCCAGCACCATGGCGCCGATAATATTGGCCTGACGGGCGGGATCGTTGGTCTGCATCGCCCGTAGATATGTGCGCCGCACATATGGTGCAAGGCCGGTTGACCTCTGGTGCATGGCCCCCGATGATGCGCGGCCATGACCATCCCCCGCGAGATGACCGCCATCGATCCCGTTGCTCCGGGCGGCCCCGAGGTGCTGCAAGCCGTCATCCGACCGGTGCCGCAGCCTGGCTCCGGTGACGTGCTGGTCAAGGTTGCGGCTGCCGGGGTCAACCGGCCCGATGTGCTGCAGCGGCTCGGCCTCTATCCGATGCCGCCCGGCACCCCGACCATTCCGGGGCTGGAGATCGCCGGCACCGTGGTGGCAGTGGGCGAGGCCGTGACCCGCTGGCGGCCCGGCGATACGGTCGTCGCGCTGGTCGCCGGCGGCGGCTATGCCCAATATTGCGTGGCGCCCGAAGGCCAGTGCCTGCCGGTTCCGGCCGGCATGGCGCTCACCGATGCCGCCGGCCTGCCGGAAACCTGGTTCACCGTCTGGTCCAACGTGATGGACAGGGGCCACGCACGGCCCGGCGAGACGATCCTGATCCACGGCGGCACCAGCGGCATCGGCATCACCGCGCTGCAACTGGCGCAGGAGATCGGCCTGACCGCGATCGCGACCTGCGGCAGCGACGAGAAGTGCGCCGCCGCGCGGGCCCATGGCGCAGCCCATGCCATCAACTACAATTCCCAGGATTTCGCCGCCGAGGCGCTGGCCTTCACCGGTGGACGCGGGGTTGATCTCGTGCTCGACATGGTGGGCGGCGATTATGTGCCGAAGAATCTCGCGGCCCTGGCCGACGAGGGTCGCCACCTCAGCATCGCCTTCCAGCGCGGACCGACGGCAGAGGTGAACCTGGGCCTTGTCATGCGCAAGCGCCTCACCCTCACCGGCTCGATGCTGCGGCCGCGCCCCATCGCCTTCAAGGCGGCGATTGCCGAAACGCTGGAAGGCGTGATCTGGCCGGCGTTCGAGGCCGGGCGGCTGCAGCCGGTGACGGACAGCATCTTCCCGCTCGCAGAGGCCGCCGAGGCCCACCGCCGCATGGAGGCGGGCGCGCACGTGGGCAAGATCGTGCTGGCAGTGGATTGAACCGGCAGCCCACGCCCGCTCTTGCGCCAAGCGGCTACCTCCACTAGGAGAAGGATCGTCCAGCCGTCCCGCAAGGGGCGGCTGTTTTCATGTTCAAAGGAGCCACTGCCATGGCCGCCGCCACCTTGCCCCTGATGCCGCACGCCACCGCCGCCTGGCTGGTGGACAACAGCGCGCTGACCTTTTCGCAGATCGCTGATTTCTGCGGCCTGCACATCCTCGAAATTCAGGCCATCGCCGATGACACCGCCGCCACCAAGCTGAAGGGCCGCGATCCCATCCGCGCCGGTGAACTGACCCGCGAGGAACTGACCAAGGGTGAGGAAAATCCCGATCACGCGCTGAAGATTGCCCGCCTGCCCGAACAGGCGCGGCGCACCTCCGGCCCGCGCTACACGCCGGTGTCCAAGCGGCAGGACAAGCCCGATGGCATACTGTGGATCATCAAGAATCACCCGGAGATCACCGACGGGCAGATTTCCCGGCTGATCGGCACCACCAAGAACACCATCGCCGCGATCCGCGACAAGAGCCACTGGAACTATGCCAATCTGCAGCCGCGCGATCCGGTGACGCTGGGGCTGACCAGCCAGCGCGAGATGGATGCCATCGTCGCCGCCGCCGCCAAGAAGGCCGGTGTGGACACGCGCCTGACGCCGGAGCAGGTCGATGCCGAGCGCGCCGCGCTGATCACCCAGCTGCAGGCCGAACGCCTGGCCGCCGCCACCGCGCCCGAGGAACAGCTGACTGCGGAGACGCTGTTCAAGCGCTGATCCCCACGCCCTTCGTCACCCGCTGTCATCATCCTGCAACCGGCTTGCGGCACTCGCGGCGCGTTGAATCGTAGCAGGGGTGCAGAACATGGCGACGGGCGGCAAGCTGGTAAGCAATATTGCCCGGCGCGATGTGCTGGCGGGCCTCGCTGGCACGGCGCTGCTGCCGGCGGCGGCGCAGGCCGGCAGCTTTCCCACGCTGGCCGGGCTGCTCGACGTGCCGGTCTCCCCCACGCTCGATCCGGAGCTGCGGCTGACCCGCATCGGCATCGGCAGCTGCTTCAACCAGAACCGCGATGGCAGCCTGCTCGACGTGGCGCTGCGCAGCCGGCCCGACCTGTTCCTGTTCATGGGCGACAATGTCTATGGCGACACCAGGAGCCCCGATCTCAACGAGCTGATCGGCGCCTATGCTGCCGCGCTCGCCCGCCCGGATTATCGCCGCTTCCGCGCTGCCATGCCGATGGTGGCGGTGTGGGACGATCATGATTTCGGCCTCAACGATGCTGGCGTCACCTATGCCTGGAAGGCCGCCACCCGGCCGCTGTTCTTCGATTTCTGGAATGTGCCGGCCGATGCGCCGCGCCGGCAGGGCAGCGGCATCAACGATGCCTTCATCACCGGGCCAAAGGGCGCACGGGTGCAGGTGATCCTGCTCGACACGCGCAGCTTCCGCGACGACTGGACGCCCAGCCCGACGCGCGGCCAGCCCGGTGCAGAATCCTATGTCGAGAACCCCGATCCCAGCCGCACCATCCTGGGCGAAGCGCAGTGGCAGTGGCTGGAGGCGCAGCTCCGCCAGCCGGCCGACGTCAGGATCATCGTCACCTCCTATCAGCTGGTGGCCGATGGCCATGGCTATGAATGCTGGCGGCTGTTCCCGCACGAGCGCGCCCGCTTCCGCGCGCTGGTCTCGCGCACCCGCGCCAACGGCATCGTGCTGGTGTCGGGCGATCGCCACCGCGCCGGGATCTACCGCGATGCCACCGGCGTGCCCTATCCGCTGCACGAGCTGACCTCGTCGTCGATCAACATGGGTTGGGCGGGCGAGCATCGGGAGGAGGCCGGGCCCAACCGGATCGGCCCCAGCTATTCGGCCAACAATGTCGGGCTGATCAGGCTGGACTGGGAGCGACGGGAGATCGGCCTCGACATCCTCGACGCCGGGGACCGGGTCGTGCTCTCCCAAGGCATCGCGATGGACGCGCTGAGGATTTAGGCTTCGCCGCCGCCCAGCGGCAGGGGAAGCTCGCGCGACGGTTCGCGGTCCAAAAGGCCTGCGGCCTTCAGATCGGCGATGCCGGGCAGATCGCGGCGGCTGGCCAGGTTGAAATGCGCCAGGAACTCCGGGGTGGTGGCATATTGCAGTGGCCGGCCCGGGGTTTCGCGGCGGCCGGCGGGACGCACCCAACCGGCGGCCATCAGCACGTCGATGGTGCCGCCCGACACCGCGACACCGCGGATCTCCTCGATCTCCGGCCGCGTCACCGGCTCGTGATAGGCGATCACCGCCAGCGTCTCGACCGCGGCGCGGGACAGTTTCTTCACCGTCTCGCGGCTGGTGCGCAGGTGATGGCCAAGATCCGGCGCCGTCTGGAACTGCCAGCGCCCGCCACGCTCAACGAGGTTGATGCCGCGCGGCGCATAGCTTTCGGCCAGCGCCCGCAAGGTGGGCAGCAGGTCGCCCCGCTCGCCGACATGGCGGGCAATCTCGGCCAGCGTCATCGGCGTCTCGGCAGCGAACAGGATCGCCTCGAGCGCGCGGGTCAGCGCCAGATCGTACGCGTCAGCCATGGGCCCGGGCCTTCACCAATATCGGCCCGAAGGCGGCGCCCTGCGACAGCACCGCCTTGCCCTGGCGGGCCAGTTCCAGCGCCGCGACGAAGCTGGAGGCCAGCACCGAACGGGCATAGGCCTCGTCAGCCAGATCGGCGGGCAGGAAGCGCGCCAGCTCCGTCCAGTCGATGCTGCGGCCCAGCAGAAGTTCAAGCCGCTCGATCGCCTCGTCCAGCGCCATCACCGGCCGGCGCCGCACCACGTGGATGGCGGTGGCACGCCGGGCCTGGATGGCGCCATAGGCCGACAGCAACTCATAATAATCGACTGCATAGACGGCGCGCCTGTCGGTGGCGAGGCCTTCGGGATTGGGCCGGCGGAACATGTCCCACCCCAGTTGCGGGCGCGCCAGCAGCGTCTGCCCGGCGGCGCGCATCGCCTCCAGCCGCTGCAGCTGGAACTGCAGCTTCAGGGCCAGTTCGGCCGGATCGGGCTCGGCCTCTGGGTCCTTGGGCAGCAGCAGCAGGGATTTGAGATAGGCCAGCCACGCCGCCATCACCAGATAGTCGGCGGCCAGCTCGAGGCTGAGCGCCCGGGCATCGCGGATGAAGTCGAGATATTGATCCACCAGCGCCAGGATCGAGATCTGCGACAGGTCAACTTTCTGGCTGCGCGCCAGGGTGAGAAGCAGGTCGAGCGGGCCTTCCCAGCTGCCCAGCTGCAGGATCAGCGTGTCGCTGCTCCTGCCGCTGCGCACCGGAGCGTCGAAATCAGGGTCGCTCTCGGTCATGCAGCCCCCGCGTCCCCGCTCAGGCCAGCGCCAGCAGCGCGTCGCGCGCCGCCGCCCACTCGGCCGCCGGGGTGGCGTCGCCGGGCCCCATCCAGGCCATC